>JBBIJS010000023.1:16900-19873 GCA_037445855.1 Chloroflexota bacterium
AGATGAAAGATGAGGAAATGTCCGGCGAAGCGCAACAACCGCAAGACCTAAAACCGCGCACGACAGATTTTGCGTTGCGGATTATTCATTTCTACGCGAGTTTGCCAAAAACGACCGAGGCACAGATTCTTGGTAAGCAAGTTTTGCGGTCTGGCACATCGGTAGGAGCGCATTATCGTGAAGGTCATCGCGCAAAATCCGATGCAGATGTCATCAATAAATTCGAGGGCGCATTACAAGAGTTGGACGAAACGGACTACTGGCTTGATCTGCTCGTCAAATCGGGCATTGTCACAGAACAGAAACTAGAGTCTCTCATCAAAGAAACAAACGAATTGATCGCCATCTTCGTGACCATCGTAACCAACCTAAAGCGCAAACGAAAATGATTCTTCATCTACCATCTTTCATCTTTCATCCCTTATCCTTCATCCTTTGAAATGGAATAACCATGTCAGATAAACCCTTACTCTCCGTCCGCGATCTCAAAGTCTATTTCATGATGGACGAAGGCGTCGTCAAAGCCGTCGACGGCGTGACGTTCGACGTTCATGCGGGCCAAGTGTTTGGCATTGTCGGCGAAAGCGGTTGCGGCAAAAGTGTGACGCTGAAAGCCGTGCTCCGCATCGTCGAGCCGCCGGGCAAGATTGTCAACGGCGAGATCATGTTGCGGCGCACGCTGCCGGATGGCTCGACGGTCGAAGCGATTGACCTTGCCAAGTTCGATGCGAACAGCGCGCAGATGCGTTCGATTCGCGGCGCGGAGATTGCGCTCATTCCGCAAGAGCCGATGGCGTCGTTCAGCCCGGTGCACACGGTCGGCGATCAAATCATCGAAGCGATCATGCTCCATCAGCCGGTCAATAAACACGCGGCGCGCCAGATCGCGCTGCAAATGTTCAAGGATGTCGGCATTCCGATTCCAGAACAGCGGCTCGATGAATATTCGTGGCAACTCAGCGGCGGCTTGCGGCAACGCGCGATCATCGCGATGGCGCTTTCGTGCAATCCGCGGCTGCTCATCGCGGACGAACCGACGACCGCGGTCGACGTGACGACGCAGGCGCAAGTGTTGCGCTTGCTGCGGCGGCTGCAAGAGCAGCGCAATGCCGCGATCATTTTCATCACGCACGACCTGGGCGTCATCGCGCAGATGGCGGATTACGTGATGGTGATGTATCTCGGCTTGGTGATGGAAGAAGGACCCGTCGACGATATTTTCCACGCGCCCAAGCACCCGTACACGCAAGCCCTGCTCCGCTCGATTCCAAGCGTGGATTCCGCGCCGCGCGTAACGCTGCCGACGATCAGCGGATCGATTCCGCATCCGTTCAACAAGCCGAAGGGCTGTCCGTTCCATCCGCGCTGTAGTCAGTCGATGCCAGGCAGGTGTGATGTGCGCACGCCGGCGCTTCAGCCGATCGGCGAAAATCAATCGGTCAGTTGCTTCTTGTACCACGACGTGGAGGTGGCGGCATGACCACTTTGAATAACACGCCGCTGCTTGAAGTAAAACACTTGCGCAAGTATTTTCCGATCAAGCAAGGATTCTTCCGCAAGACGGTTGGCAATGTGCGCGCGGTCGACGACGTGAGTTTTTTTGTCAACGCCGGCGAGACGCTCGGTTTGGTTGGCGAAAGCGGCTGCGGCAAGACGACCACGTCGCGTTGCATCTTGCGCGCGATGGTACCGACGAGCGGCGAGATGCTTTTTCGCACGAAAGAAGGTCAGACCGTCGATCTGGCGAAACTGAATCGGCGTGCGTTGCATCCATTGCGCGTGCAGATGCAGATGATTTTCCAAGACCCGTATGGCTCGCTCAATCCGCGCATGACGCTGTTCGACATCGTGGGCGAGCCGTTGCTCGTCAACGGGATGAAGAATCGCAAAGAGCGCACCGAGCGCGTAGCGGAACTCTTGCGGCTCGTCGGCTTGCGCCCGGAATATATGCAGCGTTTTCCGCACGCCTTTAGCGGCGGACAGCGGCAGCGCATCGGCATCGCGCGCGCGTTATCGGTGAATCCGCGGCTCGTCGTCGCCGATGAGCCAGTGTCCGCGCTCGACGTGTCGGTGCAAGCGCAGATTTTGAATCTGCTGCTCGATCTGCAAAAACGCTTGAACCTCACGTATCTTTTCGTGGCGCACAACCTCGGCGTCGTCAAGCATATCTGCGACCGAGTCGCCGTGATGTATGTCGGCAAGATTGTCGAGATGTCGACGACCGAAGAGTTGTATCGCGCGCCCAAGCATCCGTACACCGCCGCGCTAATGGCAGCCGTGCCGGTCGCCGACCCGCGGATCAAAACCGGGAGCGTGGAACTGAAAGGCGAAGTGCCGAGTCCGGCGAATCCGCCGTCGGGCTGCTACTTTCACCCGCGCTGCGAATACGCGGTAGAGCGATGCCGCCTGGAAGCGCCCGCGTTCCGCGAAATCACGCCGGGGCATTTCGTCGCGTGTCATCGCGCGGACGAGTTGAAGTTGCCGGGGATTGCGTAAGCTGATGCGATTTGCCCAATCCTCATTCGTCTACCTGGACTACGCGCTCCAGGAAACGATTCGCCGCGGCGTCAGATGTTTGAGGACGGGAGTTGAGCATGAGTTCTGTGATTCCACTCGCACAGTCAGCCGACCGCTTTGCGCTCAGCAATGGGCGGATTGTTGTGTCGAACGAAATCGTACACGGCAAAGCCATCGTCGTCGAAGACCACCAGATCGCCGGCATCGCCGACGTTGGCGCGCTTGCTGCAGACCTTCCACGTATCGACGTCGGCGGGCGGTACATCACGCCGGGGCTGATCGATATTCACACACACGGCGCGCTCGGTCACACGTTCAACGAACCGACCGCTACCGCGTTCGCGACAATTTGCGCGGAGAATGCGCGGCGCGGCGTGACGGGCTTGCTCGCCACACTAGCCACTGCGCCGATTCCCGATCTCGTTCGCTGTCTGGAATTTTGCGGCGACTGGATGC
>JBBIJS010000024.1:0-19806 GCA_037445855.1 Chloroflexota bacterium
GGGGCTATGCTACCACTCCGACAACCTGCTAGACGTTCTCCAACTTGCCAAACCGACGCTGGCGTTGGCTGAACGCGAGCAGCGCGTGATACAACTCCTGTTTGTCGAAATCGGGCCAGAACGTCGGCGTGCTGTAATACTCGGCGTACGCGGCTTGCCAGATCAAAAAGTTGGACAGCCGCATCTCGCCGGCAGTGCGGACGATGAGATCGGGATCGGGCAAGCCGGCGGTGTAGAGGTAACTCGCGAACAGCGCTTCATCCACTTTCTCCGGCGGCACCTGCTCGACGATCATCTTGCGGATCGCGTCGAGGATTTCCGCGCGCCCGCCGTAGTTGAACGCCACGTTCAAAACGATGCGGTCATTCTGCTTGGTCAACTCGATGGCGGCATGCACCGCCTGGCGCATCTGCTCGCTGATGCCGTCCAGCCGTCCGAGGTGGCGCAGTTTCACGCCGTTCTTGTGCAGCTCGGGCACCTCGCGGCGGATCGTCTCTTCGAGGATGCCGAGTAAGCCGTGCACTTCATCTTCCGGGCGCGCCCAGTTTTCCGTCGAGAACGCGTAGACTGTCAAGACCGGGACGCCGAATTCGACCGCGGCTTCCAACACACGCCGCATATTCTCCACGCCGGCGCGATGGCCTTCCTTGCGTGGCAGTCCGCGTTTCTGCGCCCAGCGTCCGTTGCCGTCCATGATGATGGCGACGTGAACGGGGATTTTGGTCAATGCGCTTTTGTCTAGTTCCATAGTCGGATTGTTGGGTGGTTGGGTGGTTCGGTGGTTAGGTGTTCGAACAACCCAACTACCTAACCACCCAACCACCGAACTACACTTCCATGATCTCCGCTTCTTTGGATTTGGCAACCTGGTCTACGAGCGCGATGTATCGATCGGTCACTTCCTGCAGCAATTCTTTACCCTTGAAGTGTTGGTCTTCCGAAATCATTTTTTCTTTTTCCATATCTTCGAGGTCTTTGAGGCCGTCGCGGCGCACATTGCGTAGTGCGATGTGCGCTTCCTCGGCGTGCTTGTGCACCACCTTGGTCAAGTCGCGGCGGCGCTCTTCGGTCAGCGCGGGGATGGACAGGCGGATGATCTTGCCGTCGTTCATCGGCGTGATCCCGAGATCGGATTTGAGGATGGCTTTTTCGATCGCGCTCAGCGTGGACGGATCGTACGGTTTGATGGTGAGCAGACGCGCTTCCGGCGCCGCCACCGCGGCGATTTGTTGCAGCGGCGTCGGCACGCCGTAGAACTCCACCTTGAGCGGCTCGAGCAGCGCAGGCGACGCGCGCCCGGTGCGAATGCTCGCTAGCTCGCGCTTGAGCGCGTCGATCGTTTTCTTCATTTTGTTTTCGGCGTCGGCTTTGACTTCGTCAATCATGGCAAGACCCCTATTGGGTGATCAATGTCCCGATCGACTCGCCCATCACGACTTTCTCAATGGCGCGCGGCTGAGCGAGATTGAAGACGATGATCGGCAGGTTATGTTCCTTGCACAAGGTGAACGCGGTATTGTCCATCACCTGGACTTGTTCCATCTGGATCGCTTCGTCGAAGGTCATGCGTTGGAATTTTTTCGCGCCGGGGTACTTGAGCGGGTCTTTGTCGTACACGCCGTCGACCTTGGTCGCCTTGAGCAGAACCTGCGCGTCGATCTCATTCGCGCGCAGCGCGGCGGCGGTATCGGTGGTGAAGAAGGGGTTGCCGGTGCCAGCGCCGAAGATGACGACGCGTCCTTTTTCCAAGTGGCGGATCGCGCGGCGGCGGATGTACGGCTCGGCGATGGCGCGCATTTCAATCGCGGTCTGCACGCGCGTGTAGACGCCGATCTGTTCCAACGCTTCCTGCAGCGCGAGCGCATTCATCACGGTTCCGAGCATCCCGATGTAATCGGCGGCGGCGCGGTCCATGCTTTGCGCGTATGGATCGTTACCGCGCCAAAAATTGCCGCCGCCCATCACGATCGCAATCTCAATTTCGTGCGCTTTGACGGCTTGGATCTCGGCGGCGAGATAGGCGATGGCTTTGGGATCGATGCCGGACTGATCTTTGCCCGACATGGATTCACCGCCGAGCTTGAGCAGGATCCGTTTGTGCTTGGGCTGTTGCTGCATTTCCCCTCGGATAAGTGAAGGGGAGATGAGCGGAAAGAAGGGGAAATCAGTCCCTCGGTTCCACTAATCTCCCCCTTTCAATCAGATTAACCCTCTCCCAGTTCAAAGCGAGTGAATCGACGCACGACGATGTTCTCGCCCACTTTGGTGATCGTTGCATTGATCAGGTCGTTGACGGTGGTCTTGTCGTCGCGGACGAAGGGCTGGCGCAGCAGGCAGTGGTCTTTGTAATAACTCTCCAGTTTGCCGGCAACGATCTTTTCGACGAGGTTCGCCGGTTTGCCTTCCGCCGCCTCCGCAAAGAGGCGCTTTTGTTCTGCGAGGACCTCCGCCGGAATGTCTGCCGGCGAAACGTACAGGGGTTTGAGCGCGGCGATCTGCAAGGCAAGGTTGTGCGCCAGTTCCTGGAACTCTTGTACGCGCGCCACGAAATCGGTCTCGCAGTTGAGTTCGAGCATCACGCCCATCTTGCCGCCGGCGTGCACGTAAGTTTCGATCACGCCCTCTTTCGCGACGCGTTCGGTTTTCTTTGCGGCGGCTTGCATTCCTTTTTCTTTCAAGAGCGCGAGCGCCTGATCAAAATCGCCGTTGTGCTCTTCGAGTGTGCGCTTGGCTTCCAGGACGCCGGCGCCGGTCAGCTCGCGCAGTTTCTTGATCTGTTCTGCTGTCGCGGCCATGGCTAGACTGCCTCGCCTTCGGCGGCTTCTTCGGTTTCGATCTCTTCGATGACGGCGTCCGATTCTTCCGGCGCTTCCATCGCCGGTTCGGCGGCGACCGGCGCGGCGGCGGCTACGATGCCGGCGTCCTCTTCGGCTTCCGCCGCAAGGACGCCGCGGATATTCTTGCCCTCAATCACCGCGTCGGCGAGTTTGCCGCACAGCAGTTTGATCGCGCGGATCGCGTCGTCGTTGGATGGAATCGGGTACGCGATCGGATCGGGATTAGAATTCGTATCGCACAGCGCGACGATGGGGATGTCCAGCGTGGTCGCTTCGGCGATGGCAAGTTCTTCGTGCCGCGTATCGACGATGAAGAGCGCCTTGGGCAAGCGACGCATTTCTTTCAAACCGCCGAGGCGAATTTGCAGTTTCGCCAGCTCGCGGCTGAGCGTCAGCGCTTCCTTCTTCGGCAGTTTGTCGAGTTCGCCGTTCCCCTGGCGCTCTTCCAGCTTGACGAGATAGTCGATGCGCGAGCGGATGGTGCGAAAGTTGGTGAGCGTGCCGCCCAGCCAACGCACATTGATGTACGGCATACCGCAGCGCTGCGCTTCCGCGACGATGGTTTCCTGCGCCTGGCGTTTGGTGCCCACGAAGAGAATCGATCCGCCATCGGCGACGGTATCGCGCACAAAGTTGTACGCATTCTCCAGTCGCCCCATCGTTTGCTGAAGATCGATGATGTGGATGCCGTTGCGCTCGGTGAAGATGAACGGACGCATCTTCGGGTGCCAGCGCCCGGTGCGGTGTCCAAAATGGACGCCGGCTTCGAGCAGAGACTTCATTGGTAAAACAGCCACGTGCTTCCTCCTTGTGTTTTCTCCCAGCGTGCTTTGGAATTTTTCGCTGGGCTGCCGCCTCTGTCAACTCCTTCGAGTACTCCGCGCGGAGCACACCTCGTCGGATCAAGGGGCGTGATTATTGGGCAGTCTTGGACTGTCCGGGGCGGTATTATATAACAAGGCGCGGGAAAGAGCAAATAGAAAAATTAGCGCACGCTCTATCACGGCGCGATGTTCAGTTCGCCGAGCGTAAAAATCTCGCCGCGGGGCGTCGTGAGATTCTGCACCGTTGCGGAATTGTAGACGACGATCTGAAGCCGGTCCGTGCCGGGCGCGGCAGCGCGCGGCACGAACAAGCCCGCGTCGTCCTGGACGATTTCATTGTCAGCCCAACCGAGGGTCGGTCGCAAGCCGTTCGCCGGCTCGGAATCGCGCTGGACGATGACGCGGTTCTGCGCGTCGGACAGCCGCAGCGAGACGGTCAGCCGCGTGGACACCGCGTGGGGCGCGCGCCAGAAGAGCGTGACCAGAGCGAAATCGCCCGCGCGCAATGTTGCTGATGGAAACACGGTATAGCCAAGCAGATCGATCGCGCGACCTTCGGAATCGGTGAACGTCGTCAGCGGTCTTGTTTGCGGCGGCGCGGCATTTGGCGGCAGATTGAGGACGCGCCAGAGCGAGGCGACTTGCACCAGACGAAATTCGCCCGTCAGCGCCTTGAGCGTTTCGGTGTCGCCCGGATAAACCGTGAGGTAAACCGGTCGTCCCGCGCGCACCGCGCGTTCGATGTCCTCCTGCCGCGAGCCGTAGGGAACCTGTCCCAACTGATAATTTTGTACGATAACTTTCCAGCGTTCCAGATCGGTGCGCTTGCCATCGACGTACATCGCGTACTCGAGCGGCGTCAGCGATTCCCACGAGCCGACGATCACCGCGCCGTGCTCCAGCGGCTGCGCGAGGTTCTCTTGCCACGTCTCGCTCACATCCGTGCGCCCGCTAAAATCGTTTACCGAATAATTCTGCGTCAGCAAAAAGCCGGTCGCGCCGACGAAGACGAGCGCCGTCGCGCTCCGTGCGAGCAGCGGCAGCGCGCGCGGCAGACGCGCGGCCAGCCAATCCCACAGCACCGCGATGCCAACGCCCGTGAAGAAGAGAAATGTGATGAACGACGGCAGAAAGAATTTGTCGATGTCGATCACCCAGAAGATCACGCAAAACGCAGCGTTCGCCAAATTTGCGAGCAGGATGAACAGGAAGGTCTCGCGCGGCGGCAGCGCGCGGTTCCAGCCGCGCGGCGCGCGGTCGAGCGCGAGCGCGAGCATGCCGATCACGCCGGCGACCGCGCCGAACGCGGTGAACTGCTCGATCAGCATCGGAACGTACAGTTCGGTCACGCGGCTGACGAGCCAGTCGAGCGGACCAAAGCGCCACGACGCGCTGACGTAGCCGCCGAGAATCTCGGCGTTGAAATCCTTCCAGTGAAACTCGACGCCGACATCACTTTCGCCGCGCCACCAAATGTAGCCGTAGAGCAAGAGCGGCAGCACGAACGCGACGACGAGCGATAGCACGCGGCGCGGCTTGAACAGCGCGCTGCGGGTGAGCCACGCGCGGAGGATGGCGACGAGGTTGCCCGGCGGCTTTTGATCGGCAAACGTTTGCCGATAGTCCGCCATGAACACGAACAGCGCGATCGCGGGAGCGAACCACATGATCGTGCGATGATTGGTGAGACTCAAGCCGAACACAAAAACCGGCACCGTCAAATCAACTTTGCCGGCGCGCCAGAGAAAAAAGAAAAGCGGAACGAGAATCACGAAGAGCGAGTTCAGCGTGTACGGCCGCGGAATCACTGCCTGCGACCACTCGACGCGCGACGCGGCGAGCAGCAGCGCGGCGATGAGCGCCGCCCAGCGGTTGCGCGTGAGGAATTGCATGAGGACGTACGTTGCGGCAATCGTGACCGCGCCCCAGAACGCGGAGAACAGATTTGCGCGCGTGGCGATGGTCCCGACCGGCACGAGGATCGTGAATAGCTTGCCGAGCAGGAAGAAGAGTGGGTAGCCAGTGTGACTGACGCCGAGGCGGAAGATGTTGATCTGAAACTCGCCCTCGTCGCCGTCGAGCAAGCCCGGCGCCATCGTCCGGATGTACAGCGCAAGCGATGCGAGGAAGAGCGCCGCAATGATTGCCCAATCCACGCGCGTAAGGAACGACCACCAAGACACGAAAGCACGAAGATATTTTCTTCTGTGTGTCTGCATGTCTTCGTGGTAAACCTGTTCCACCGGCATCATTGCCCGACCTCAACCGAGAGCGTCACGTGATCGCCCAACGTGTTGCCCTTCGCATCCGTCACCGGCAATCGCTCGCCGGTCTGTTCACGATACAATCCAATTTCAACGCGGTACGCGCCGCTCGGTAAACTAAACTTGTATTCGTCGGGCACGATTTCCCCATCATCCCACAGTGAAGTTGGATTGTCGCCTTGCGCCGGCTGAATATCTTTTTGATCGACCACCTTACCGGTCGAATCGAGAACGTGCACAAACACGGTATAGTCAGAGTCGATTGGCGCGGCGCGTTTCCAGTAGAGCGTCAAGTCCAAACCTGGCGAAGGTTGCGCTGCCTTCGCAGAGTTCAGATCGTACCCGATCAGATCGATCTGTTTGCCGAAAGAGAATTGTGTGGCGTTCTGCGCGCGCGGCGTCATCGAATTCGGCGCGGAAATCTTCAGCCGCCCGATGATGGGCGTTGACAACGCGTGACCGCTCGGATCGAACGCGGGCAGGTCGCGCCGGTCTTGCCGCGAGTACAACGCGACCTCGATCGATGCGACGCGCGGCGCGGCGGCGTCCGCTGCAAGCGGCAGCCAGTACGTGTCGCGGATCATTTGACCGGGCTGCCACAGCCGCGTCGGCAGCATGCCGTGTCCCGGATAACTGTCGCGTGCGCCGATCACGCGCCCGGTGGAATCCACGAGATGAATCCCAATCGAATAATCCTGATCCATCGCCGCGAGCGATTGCCAGTCCAGCGTCAGCGTGACCGCCTCACCCGGCAGCGCGCGGTTTGCCGATAGATTGTAGCCGAGCAGTTTCATTTTGTTGTCGTAGTTGATGTCCACGCGGTGCGCCAGATTCTGTGACTCGCTCACAGTCAGCGGCGCGGGGTACGCATACGCCGGTTGCAAGATCGCGAACGGCGCGTAAACTGCCAGCCCCAAGAGCGCAAGCGCCGCGCCGCGCGCGACCAGCGGCTGGGCGCGCTGGGGAACCCACTGCGTCAAGCCAAACGCCGCCAGCGGCGCGAGCGCGGGCAGCGCCGGAAAAAACAAGCGACCGTGCGGCGCTTGCGTGATCGCCATCCAGTTTACGAGTTCGACGAACGCGACGATGATCCAGAATGCCAGCACGAAGAACGGAAGCGCCTTGAGGAGAGTGGGGCGCAGCCGGTCGCGCCGCCGGACAAATGCCAGCAGCAGTCCGATGCCGCTCGCCGCGACGACGATCTCGAGCGCGGTGTAAATCGCTGGCTGTGCGCGGATGTTGCCCCAGCCAAAGCCGACCCAGAAGGTTTCCCAGACTTCGCGCAGTTGAACGAGCAATTGCATCGTTGTCAGGGGCGTTTCACGCGCGCCGAAGATGCGTACCATCATCGCGGTGCCGGTGAGTTCGCCATACAAAACCAAATTGCGAAGATACCACCAGCCCGCGATCAAGAAGACGACTGCGCCGAACGAAATCAGGGCGCGGAGGAACGCGGATAAACGCGAAAGGAAACCATTGGTCTGCGTTCGTCTGCGCCCGCCCGCGTCCAATGTGCTTGTTTGAAATGAAACCCAGGCAAGGACTAACGCTCCGAGTATCGCCAGTCCCAGTCCGCTGACTTTTGCGAGCGCCGCCAGCCCGGTCGCCGCGCCGAGCGCGATGGCGGACGAGAGACGAAGGACGGATGACGAATGTTCGGTGCTGCCGTCCTCCGTCCTTTGTTTTCCGTCTTTGGTCAGTAAGCGCACCACCAGCCACAGTGACAGCGCCGACATCGCGACGATGGTGCTGTCGTTGCTCACCGCACTGCTGATGAAGAGAAATTGCGGGACGAACGCGACGAGCGCGGCAGAACTGGCGGCGAGATACTTGCGATCGGGAAAGATTTCCAGCGTGAGCAGGTAGGTGAACAGTACAGCGAGCGCGCCCATCAGCACCGAGAGTAACCGCGCCAGATGAATCGCGAGCGTGGCGCCGTGATACGGGAAACTTTCCAGCGCAGTGTGAATGAAAAGATTCTTGTTGTCGTTGACGATGCCGGGGACGTTGTAACCGTAATGCGGATTTTCCCAAACGATGCCGGGATAATCCGACGTATCGATCCAGAACGTCGCCGCGGCGGCGAGCAAATAGTACAGCGGCGGCTGGCTGCCCTCCTGCCGCGCGAGGTGAGTCGGCTGATTGACCGTCTGTACCGGCAAGCCGCGCCCGGTCGCGACATTTTGGACGAACGCGAAATGCCACTGCTCGTCCGGCGCTTCGAAGAGCGGCGTGGTCACGCTGTAGAAAATTCCGAGCGCGACAAACAGCGCCAACACGAGCGCGATTTCGCGGTGGGCGCGCAACACGCGGCGCGCCATCAGCGCGCCACCTCGACCGGCGCGTCCAGAATGACACTGTCGCCAATGGATTGATTGTTCGCGTCGCGCACCGGCAGACGCAGACCTGTTTTCAAATCGTACCACCCGATCTCGATGTTGTATCTTCCAGCCGGCAAGTTCTCCGGGAGGTTCACCGTGAAATCATCGCGGACCGCTTCGCCGGCATCCCAGATCGAAGTCGGATACCGGCCGGCTTGCGGCTGGTGATCCGCTTGGGCGACGATCGCGCCGCTGCCAGTGAGGACATGGACGAACACCGTATAGTCGCGAGCCATCGTTTGCTGCGCGCGCCAAGCCAGCGTCACGGCCAGCGCCTCGCCCGGCTGGCCGACCGACACAGCGTACCCTTCCAGCGCGATGCGTTGATCGAAATTGGCGCTTTGCGAATGGCTTGGATTGTACGCGGATGTTGCACGCGGCGCAACTTTCACCGCGCCGACGATCACGCGGCTATCCGCCGGGTTGCCGCGCGCGTCAAGCACATCGAGCCGCGTTTGCGAGAGCGTGTTCGACAGTCCAATTTCGATAGAGTACTTGCCCGGCAGCGTGCGCAGCGGCACGCGGATCGAATGATGCGTCGGCACGATTTCGTCCGGCGTCCACAGAGACGTTGGATACGCGGCAGCGCCCGGCAACGTGTCGGCGTTGGATACAACCTCTCCGTTCAAGTCGAGCAGGTGCACGAAGATCGTATAATCCGCCGAGGGCTTGGTCGTCTGCCAGTACAGCGACAGCGGAATGACTCCGCCCGGTTGGACGCGATCCGCTTCCAACGACGCACCCACTAACGCGAAGCCTTCCGAGAATTTCGCGCCGGTCGATTGATCGGGGAGCGTCGCAAATCGAAATGGGTTGGTGGACGAATCAATCGCGTAGGCGTTGGCGATAAGCGAGCCGTGATCGTCGCGGATGAAATCTGCCGGACGCCGCGCGGCGAGCTGCGATTCTACGCTCGGCGCGTCGGGACGTGTGGGCGGAAGCAGAAACACGCTATCGCCGGCGACAAGGACGTACGCCGCCGGATCGTAGACATAGACTTGTCCTTCCGTGCGCGGCCGGTTTTCATCGACCGGCAGAATGACCCAGGCGCGCGATACCGCGACGCGCGGATCCAGTGTGCCGTCGGCGCGCAGCGCGGCGCGCAGACGCGGTGCGCGTGCGCCGGTCAAAAAGTGGACCGGGCTGCGCGCGTATTCGTTCAGCGGCACGTAGACCGGCTCGGCGCGCCGGGCAATCCACTGCCCTTCGGCGATCTCCGGCAAGTTCGTGTTGAATCCATCCAGTTCGCGATTCAACGGCGTCGCCCACGGCGAGATGCTAAAGTACGCGTCCAGCCCGCGCGCGGCGCTGGCGATCAGAACGATTGCCAATCCCGCGGCGGCGAAGCGATATACGCGCGCGCGGCGCTTGAAGAGGTCGAGCGCGTAGATAGCGCCAACGCCGACGAGAAAAAATGTCGGCGGGATGATACCGATCGTGCGAAGTTTATTTGGCGATGGCTCGTTCGCGCCCAGCAGATCGGGAATGAGCATGACGACAATCGTCAGCGGCGCCCACAGCCAGCCAATATTTTTCCAGCGCGCGAGACACACGGCGAGACCGATCAGGAAGAGCGCAAACAGAAATGGATCGAGCAGCGGCAAGTTGAACGATCCGCCCTGCCACTCGATTCCAAACATCTTCGCATACGCCACGAGGCGCGCGAGAATAACGTTCAATAATCCCGCGCTCTGCACCGCCGGATTCTGCAACAGACTGACCTGGCTCGCGCGCAGCAACGCGGAGGCGGGATACTGAATTTGGAATATCACGCGCGGCGCGGCAATGACCGCGCTCACCGCGATCATTGCGGCGCTCGCTGCCAAGCGGCTGCGCCACAGCGGGCGCGCCGTGATGAATTGGTGCGCCCATAAAACGAAGAGGACCGCCGGCAGCATCAGCGCGGCGATGTACGTGTAGACGCTCAGACCGAGAACGATGCCGGCGAGAACGAAATCGCGGCGCGCGCCGTTGCGCCAGCCGCGCCATGCGAAAAAGAGCAGCGCGGCTTCGAACAGCGGCACGAGCGCAAAGCGCAGCCCTAGTCGCGAGATGTCGATCAGCGGCGCGGAGGCGGCGAGCGCAAACGCGGCGACCAGCGCGACGCGGCGATCGCGGACAAATTCGTTGGCGCACGCAAACAGCACGGCGACGCAAAGCGCGCCGCTCAAAGCTGGAACAAGGCGCAGCGCGACGACGCGCGCGCCGAAGAGCCAGACCGTGATGGCTTGCAGATAAACGATCAGCGGTTCCGGCGCGCCCATGTGGTTGATGAAGAACGGACGCGCATTGTTGAAAACGATGTTGAGCGCATAGACGCCATTGGATGCCGCATCGTACTGGATGCCGGGCGGCAGCGCATCCAACGCGTAGACGCGCGCGGCGAGGGCGAGCAACAGAATCGCCGCGAATGCAAGATTGAAAGGACGTGTGGAACTCAGCCGCGCGCGCATCATTCGCAACATCTAGTTCGCGCTCACTTCCAGCGGCGAATCCAGAATGATTTGATCCGCGCTGGACGCGCCATCGGTCGTCCGCGCAGGTAAGCGCTGTCCGGTTGCCAAGTCATACAGTCCAATCGCGATGGTGAATTTGCCAGCCGGCGTTTGCGGCGGCAGCACTACGGCAAAGTCGTCACGCACTTGTTCGCCGGTATCCCAGATGGAGGTGGGATACGCGCCCTTCTGCGGCTGATGGTCGGCTTGCGCGACGATGTTGCCGCGCGCATCGAGGACGTGAACGAAGACTGTGTAATCGCGGCTGATAGGGTGGATGCTTTTCCAGAGCAAGGTCACTTGCGCCGGCTCGCCCGGCTTGATCGTCCCAGCCGGCGAGTCGAAGCCGGTCAGCGCAATCGCATCTCCAAATCGGACGTCGATGGGTCGCGTGAGCGCAGGCGCCGGCGTATTCCGTTGCGGAATCTTGAGTGGACCGATCAGCACGCGATCATCGGCGGCGCGCGCATTATCGATCCATACCGGTAGTCGCTCGCCCGTTGCCGGCAAGTACACGCCGACCTCGATGGAGTATTTGCCCGGCGGCGAACTTGCGTCAACATTTAAGCGATGTTGATCCGGCAGCAGCTGCCCCGCGCGCCACAGTCCCAGCGGATAACCGCTCGCTATCGCTTCGTCAACGCCGGCGACGACGGCGCCGTTGGTATCCAGCAGGTGCGCAAAAACTTGCGTCGCTTGCTGGATCGGCGCGCGGCTCGACCAAAACAGCGTGACCGTGTATGGCTTGCCGGCTTGGATGGTGCGATCGGGCAAAGCGTAGCCGAGCAAATTCAGGCGGTGACCCAAGTCGGCATTGATCGTCGTCATCGTCGGCGCGTTCAAAATGCCGGCGCCGATCAAATTCGCGAAGGCAGTGTTTACCACCGGGCGGTTCCACTTGTCGAGCCAGGGTTTCTGATCGGGCAGCGCGCGCAGCGCCGCCGCGCCCGCGGCGCTGGGGTTCAGGAAAGTAGCGGCGCCGTCGCGCAGCAGAACGAACGCGTCGCCTTGATTCTGAGAAAGCAGCACCTGGCTCGGCTCGCCGGCGATCTGATTCCTTTCGGCGTCCGACAATTCCGCCACCGAACGAACGGTTGGGAAATGTTGCAGCGTCAGAAACTGAATGGTCGGCTCGGTGTACAACTCCAGCGGCAGAATGACGTTTTGATTTTGCGCGTCAACCCAGTGCGCCAAGTCCGCCCAAGCGCCTTGAAAATCAGAGTACGCATGCCGGTCGTTTGCCCAGACCAAAAAGTAATCACGATAGGTGATCCATCCGCTGCCGACCAAGACGACGAGCGCGGCGGCAAACATCCAACCGCGGCGGCTCGACCGCGTGAGCGATGCCGCGAAATCGGCAAGCTGCGCACCGCCCCACGCGACAAATAGACACACGGCGGGCAGCGCGCCGATCGCGCGCTGCGTATCGGGAGCGTCTTTTGAAAGTACGGTCGGCAGGAGCATGATGCTCAGCCACAGAAATCCGAACCACGTTTCCGGTTTCTTCCACCGCCACAACGCGGCGAGCACGCCAGACGCAAACGCAGCGCCCGTGACCCAATCCAGGATCGAGCGCCCGGCGATGCCGTGCCGCCATTCCACGTCGCCGCTGCCGTAGAAGATGCCGGCGACGCGCTGCGCGTTGGCGAGGATCGCTTGCGCCGGGTTTCCTTGCGCGGCAAGCGTCACATCGGTGACGCGAAAGAAGAGCGCGTTCAGGTGAGACGCGTAGTACATCGCCAGCGGCAGAAACACGACGAGCGCCGCGATGACGACGGCTGCGGCGTTACGGAGCCACGTGCGCCACGCGAACTCGCGCGAGCGCCCGACCCGCGCGGCGACAAATTCGATCAGCCAGAACGCGGCGAGAACGAACGGCAGGAAGCGGTCGGCGAGATAGGTGTAGAGGCACGCGCCCAGCAGCGCGCCGGTCAAGAGGTGGTCGAGCAACTTGCCGGTGCGCCGCGCGCGCCAGAAAAAATAAAACGCGAGGCAGGCAAAGAAAGGGAGCGAGATCGTTCGCCAGCCGACGCGGCTAAAGTTGAGATGCCAGTAGAAGGTCGCCAGCGCGGCGGTCCCGATGAGCGCAATGCCGGTCGAATCCTGGCGCGTTGCATTCAGTGCGCGCAGCAAAACGAAAAAAGCCGGTAGCGTGGCAATGCCGACGAACGCCGCCGCCACGCGCAAGGCAAACGGATTGGTCCCGAACAGCAGGATCGATAGCGCGTGCAGATAAATGAAAAACGGTTCGCGCCCGCCGTTGCCCTCAAAGAAAATGGGCAAGCCCGCGCCGCGCACGATCGACAGCGCATCCAGCCCGCTGAACGCTTCGTCGTGATACAACCCCGGCGGAATCAGCGCGAGATCGTTTACGCGCAGCCACGTGCCGCAGAGGATAATGACGATCAAGGCGAGCCAAGCCGCGCGCGTCACGGCGACGCCTCGGACAGATTCAAATCGAGGTGATCCGATTGAGCATTGCCCAGCCGAATGGGCAGCCGTTCGCCGGTGTCCTGCCGATACATTCCCAGCTCAAGATGGTACTGCGCCAGCGGCGCATTGGGAGGCAACGGCAAGGTGTAGTCATCGCGAATCTGCTCGCCGGTGTCCCAGATGGAAGTTGGATAATTGCCGGCTTGCGGCTGCTGATCTTGCTGCGCGATCGATTTTCCATTTCGATCCAGCAGATGGACGAAGACCGTGTAATCGCGATCAAACGGCGCGAGCGATTGCCAGTAGAGCGTGAGCCGCAACGCGTTGTCCTGGACGCGCGCATCGTAGCCGATCAGTTCCGCCTTGTCCGCGAAGGTCGCGCCGACGCGCACTTGCGGCGCATAGGCGACCGCTTCGCGCGCGGCGACTTTGACCGCGTCGAGTAGTGCGCGATCATCGTCCGATCCTACGGTTGCCAGGCGCGCGCCCGGCTGCCCCACCGGATACAAGCCAACCTCGATCGTGTATTTGCCGGGCAGCGCGTTTGCCGCGACCGGCACCAGCACGTCATCGCGCACGATGTCGCCGGGTTGCCAGTACACGGTGGGGAATGCGCCGCGCGCGGGGATCACGTCCGCGCCGCCGGCGAAGCGATTGTCTAAACCGATCAAATGCACGAACACACGGTACGATTCCGACATCGGCGCGCGCGCGCGCCAGTAGAGCGTCACGCGCAGCGTGTCGCCTTGCTTCACCGCGCGCGCGCCGAGATCATAACCGCGCAGTTCGATGCGGTTATCGAAATTGACTTGCAGCGGGTGACTCGCGCGCGCCAGATCACTTTCGGACGCGAGCGCGGGAGGCGCGTACGCCGGCAGCGTGTAAGCGAGCGGCACAAAGAGCGCAAGCGCAAAAAACAGGACAATAATGACGGCGGACGAATGACGGAAGACCGCGGACAATCGTCGTCCGTCGTTCGTCATCCGTCCAACGAGAGTCGTTAATCCAAGGACGAAGAACAACGCGATCACAGCGATCGCCGGGAAAAGGTAGCGCCCCTGATCGGCGCCGATTGTTGTTTGGATGAATTGGATTTGCGCGATGAAGATGAAGCCAAGCCACGCGGCGAGCAAGGCGAGCGAGAGGCGGGTGGCGAGCGAAGCGCGAACCACAAATCGAATCATCCCGATGAGCGCGAGCGCGGTGAGGAACGCCAGGATGCCGAGCAGCACCGGCGAGAAATCGCCGGGAGTTGGACCGCCCCAGAAGGTCTGCCACATCCACGGGAGCGAAATCGAAAAGAGTTCCGGCAGCGTAAGCGGTCCCGCGCGGGGGAAGAGCGAAGCCACCGCGACCAGCCGCAGCGCGAGTGGGTCGCCGTACAGGATTTGGTTGCGGACGAACCACCAGCCGGCGAGCAGCGCGATCACGGCAAGCATCACTGCGTTGCCCAGAACGGCGTAGCGCCAGCTGCGTTCGCGCCGCGCGACGAGCAGGAGCACGATAACTGAGAGCGGCGCCAAGCCCAGCGCGGTGGTCTTGGTGAGCAGCGCGAGTCCGATCAGCACGCCGAGCAACGCGGCGGATTTCAGCGTTGGCGCGGTTTGATCGACCAGCAACTTGACCCACAGCAACAAGACCAGCGCGGAGAACGCGGCGAGCGGCGCGTCGTTGGAGACCAACGCGCTGGCGAAGAGGAAACTGGGGTTGAAGGCGACGACCGCCGCCGCGGCAAGCGGGAGCAGGTCGCGATTTGCGAATTGCGAATCGCGCAGAACGATCTCGGTGAGTTTGTACGTCGCGGCAACCGTCAGCGCGCCGAATAGAATCGACAGCACGCGCGCGAGATGCACGGCGAGCGGCGTCTGCGTGTATGGAAAATTTTCGGACGTGGTGTGGTAATAGATGTTGCGTCCGCAGCACGCCGGGTCGCCGACAAAAGTCGCGGCGTAGTTGCGCCACAGATGCTGCGAATAATCGGAGGTGTCAATGGGAGTGATGAGCGCCGCGACGAGCGCATAGTACAGCGGCGGCTGCCAGCCCTGGTGCCCTGCCGCTCCGCCGCCGGGCTCGAACAATTGCACTGGCAGCGCGTGGGTGTCGGCGATAAATTTGGCGAGGCGGAAATGATCGTCTTCGTCGGGACCTTCGAAGAGGGGAATGATCACGGAGTAGAAAATCGCGACCGCGCCAAAAACGATCAGCAAGATCGCCAGTCGCTTCGGTATGAATTTTGCGCTAACGCGGGATGCCGACGTGTCAGTCAACTGCGTGCCTTCATCTCAACTATGGATTGCCAATCTCGATTCCGATCTCGAATTGGCGATTCGGCAACTCTGCGCCGGCTCCGTCGCTTGCGATCAACCGTTCGCCCGTGTCGGGCGCGTACAATCCAACCTGAAGCCGGTATTGCCCGGGCGCCAAGTCTGTGAGTGAAAAGAAATAGGAATCGTCGATCTGTTCGCCGGTATCCCAGATGCGCGTTGGATATTTTCCATTGCGCGGAAATTGGTCTTGCTGCGCCACGAGATTGCCGGCGGAATCGACGAGATGCAGAAAGACTTTATAATCACGTCCCACCCGCGCCCGCGCCTGCCAATACAATTTCAATTCAAACCCTTGCCCCGCCGATAAAACTAAACGCGGCGATGTCGCGGTAGTCTTGTTAGCGATTGGATTGCCGGCAGCCTCCACCGCCGCCCAATCGAATCCCGCGAGTTGGATCGCCGGACCGAACGAGATGTCAAGCGCGTGCTGCGGTTTCTCGGCTGACGCGCTGACCGGCACTTTGATCTCGCCCAAACTGGCTTCATCGTCCGGCGACACGCCCGCGCTGGTCGTCACGGGCAAGCGCTCCAGGTTCTCAAAACGATACAAGCCGGCGACGATCCGATAAACCCCCGGCGGCAAGGTGGACGGCAACGCGATGTCGCGGTGATCGACGATGGTGCGTCCGGGAATCCACAGCATTGTCGGATAAAAGCCATCCTGTGTCAAACCATCCTGTTGCGCCGCCAGCTTGCCCTCCGCGTCGATCAACTGCGCGAAAACTGTCAGGTCTTCGGATAGATCGCGCGCGGCTTGCCAATACAACGTAATCGGAACTGTTTCACCCGGACGACCCGCGGGTGGCGCAGTGTAACCGATCAATCGAATATTGTTTCCGAATAGCGCGTCGCTGTTGTGTGTGATAGGAGCCGCTGCCGGCGCGGGCGCGCTGCCTTGTGCCAGCGCGATCGTACTCGCGCGGACGAACGGCTGTCCCTCCACGGCGACCTGTAAATCATATTTTCCGCGCGGCATCGCCGGCGATAACGGCAGGTCGTACTGATCTTGAACGAGTTCGTTGGGAAGCCACGCCGCCGCAAAGCCAGTGCCATAGCGCGGCAGCAGGGCGCGTTCAGCCCGGACGCGTCCCGCCGCGTCCACCAGCCGCCAGACGATTCTTTTTTCTGGCATCGATTGTTTCACTTGCCACTCGATCTGCAAGTTCAGCGAAGCGGGTGCGTCCGTGACGCGCCAGATGGAATCGAATCGCGCGCCGTCAATCGTGAGACCGATCAAGCGCAGCGCCGGCGTGACCTCTGCTTGCGTGGACTCGAGCGCGGCGGGCAACGCGGTCAGCGCGGTCCACGCCGTCGGAGTGAATACGATCACGCCGGCAACCAGCAGCAGCGAGATGCCCGGCAATTCTGGCTCGCGGCGACGGAATCCAACCACGACGAGCAGCAAGAGAATCAATCCGCCGACAACCGACAACACCAACCCGATTTGCCGCGGGAGCGTAGCGCCTTGCGAAAGCACGACCGCGTGATCGCCCGCGGGAAGATCGACCGTCAACAAACCGGCGGCGGTGCTGGCGTACGCGGCGGCTGGCTGACCGTCGACGGTTGCATGCCAGTCCGGGAAATAGAATGTCCGGAAGCGCACGCTGATGGGCGCGGGCGTCGAGAGAGTAAACGCGCGCTGGTCGGAACGGAATTGCGTCAAGCGAATAGTTGGCGGCGGCTCGCTCGCCGGCGTCGCCGGCAGCTGCTTGGGCACGGAGCTGACCGTCAACGGCATGTACTCGTTCAGCCACACAAATCCGAACGCTCGCGAGTTGACTTCGTACCGCGCCATCTGCCCAATGCTCAACTCGCCTTTTGGATTGCCGATGGCAATCGGCGCAAGTCGCGCCACACTCACCCAAATCAGGACGACTGCCAACGTCGCGCTGAGCGCGGCGGTGATCCAACCGCGCGAGAAATGAACCGGGATAACCCGCGCGACTCGCGGCGGGATCGAGTTCAGCCAGTGGGTCAGCAGCGCCGGTATGGAACCGATGCAAATCGCTAAACACAATCCAACGAACGCGGTGATGCGCCAAGAGAACTGCGCCGCGCTGAGAAATGGAAAACCGAGCCAGATTCCTTTCGACCAGTCCAGGAGAAAAAGCATCTCGGCGATTGCGGCGACAAAGAAGAAAGCGACCGCGCCGAATCGTTTGGATCGTCTTGCCGCCAGCGCCAGTCCAAATGCCACCGCGCCGAAGAGCAGCGGCGCCAGAGGGAGCGGGTAGGGGTCATCGGTATATTGGAAGGGAATCGAGAACTGGATCAACTGGTTCAGGGGCAGGAAGCTATTCTGCATGATCGTGGCGAGTTGCTTGGCGTCGCGACTGCCGGTGATGAGCGGCAGCTCGGCGATCATCGGCAGCCAGTAGAGCGCCGCGAGCGCCGCGCCGAGCGCGAGCGAACCGCCCAACCGCGCGAGCGCGCCGCGCCAGTCGGCGCGCGGCAGATGCAGGATTTCCCAAAGCGTGTAGCCAGATAGGAGCGGGACTGCCAGGTAGGCGATCAGGTTGTGACTGAGCACGAGAATCGCAGCGAACAGCGCATTCAGGATAACATTCCCGAGCGTGCGCCGCGTCAGCACGCGCCGCCACGACCACAGCAGCCACGGCAGAATCGCCGCGGCGAATACTTCGCCGAGCGCGCCCCGCGCGTAAATGTCCAAGAGAAAATAGGGAAAGAAAACATACGCGGCAGCGGTGAGCAACCCGGCGGCGGACGAATCGATTCCGCGGCGATGCAACTCCCGTCCCAGGAGATACGCGCCGCCCAACGCGATCACGACCGCGAGCGCCAGCGTCCCCAGGATGGACTGCGCGTCGCTTGCGCCGAGCAGACGCAGAAACTCCGCCGTATAGTACGACAGCGGAGAATAAAAATCGAGGACGGGATAGCCGTAGCCGTACGCCGCGTCCGGCGCCCAACGTGGATAGAGGATGCCCTGGTGAATCGAGCGGTCGAAATCGAAGAAACGGAAGAGGTGCGCGAAACCGTCGGCGAGGAAAAGATAATTTCCGGATAACTTCCAGATGGGGCTTGTCCCAATGACGGCAAGCGCGACCAAGAAACTAAAAGGGATCCAGCGGCGCATCAAGGTGTTTGCAAGTTTCCGCGCGAATGATGGGACGAGCGCGGTGGACTAGCACATTCGAGTCCGAATCTACCGGCAGGCAGTCCAACTTGGGACGAAGACACCATTGATATACTCCGGGTAGCTCCTACAGTTGCGGACTTCTGTCCATTGCTTATTGCCCAGCTTATAGTCGACCGGAAAAGGGTTGTAGTTCTTGACCAAAGCGTACCAAGTTCCTCGGGCTTGCGCGCCGGACCAGAAAATATCGTGACTCAGATCGGATTTGCTCGGCGCGCCGCGTCCCTTGGGCATCGTGTCGACCGAAAGTCCGTTTGCCTGTTCGGGCGAAAAGACCGAGAGCGTCACACCACTTTTGCCGTAGGCGTCCAGCCAAAGGTCAAGGTAGAAATTGTCGCCATTGTCTATCTTGTACCAGATGCTCGAGTTGGCATCTAGCCGCAGCCAAGTGTCATTTGGCGCTAATCCGTCGTTGGGGCTGCCTCCCTGCGGCGCGTAGGCGATGGCGACCGGCTTTGCCAACGCGACCACGTCGCGGAGAGGCGGCTTGGGTTGAGCGAGCCGAACCTGCCAACTTCCGCAGACCGAGTCGCTCTCGCTGGCAAGCACGCATGCCGCCGCCGGCGAAATGTTAGTCAAGAATGCGAGCCCCAGCGCGAGCACAACGGCGAGTCGAACGATTCTGAGTGCCTTCATATCTTTGTATCGACGATCCTTTCCCGGAAAATAATCGCTCAATCGGAAAAAGTAGAGGTCGCGGATTCTGCGCGGCGCGTCTACGCGTTCACATCTTTTTGCAAAGTCCGTTCGCCGGGTTCGACCAGCGGCGGGGCTTTGCCTAACATTCCAAAGCGCTTGCGGAAGAGAAAGAACAGATTGTAGAAACCATCGCGCCAGATCCGCAGCTTGCTGACGCCGTGCCGCTCTTTGTAATAGATCGGCAGCTCGTTCGAGCGGATCAGCGCTTTCTTCGACATCGCCTCCAGCTTGATCTCTTCCGAGAATGCCATGCCGTCGCTGGTCAAGTTGAGGTGGGAAAGCACCCAGCGGCGAAAGACCCACATCCCGGACTGTGAATCGCGCACGCGGAACCAGAACAGGAACCAGATGAAGAGATTCAGCACATCGTTGCCGAAAACGCGCAGCCA
>JBBIJS010000025.1:0-8548 GCA_037445855.1 Chloroflexota bacterium
CGGTGGCATTGGACAAGGGCTCGCGGTTTGCGATTCGCGAAGGTGGGCACACGGTGGGTTCAGGGGTCATCACGAAGGTCCTCGCGTAAGACGCAGAAATAAAGGAACAAAATGGCAAAGAAAGAAAATCGTCTGGTAGTGACGCTTGAATGCACCGAGTGCAAGAATCGGAATTACACCAGCCAGAAAAACAAAAAGAACGATACCGCTCGACTGGAAATGAAAAAGTACTGCCCGCATGATCGACGACACACGATGCATCGCGAGACCAAATAATCGGGCAGATTTGATTTTCAATGCATGAGCCAGGACGCCGTTTTGCCAAAGCGGGCGGTGTCTTGGCTTGTTATCGAGCGGTGGGTCAGGAGTTTACGGTGGTCAGAGAAGTCCAAAAAGAAAACCGGGTCATGCAGTATTTTCGGGAGACCCGCGCGGAGCTGCGCAAGGTGGTGTGGCCGACGCGCGAGGAAGCGATCAATCTCACGCTTATCGTCGTCGTGACGATTGTCGTCATGAGCATCTTCTTCGGCACCGTCGATTATATTCTCACTCAATTGATGGGATTCTTACTGGGTCGCCCGTAGAACCGGGCGCGCTGATCGTTTTCAGGTTTCGCTGATATGGATGACCAGGTTTCAGATACCGAGGAAAAGAATATGACTCCTCCCGGCGATGCGCCGGCGGACGTGGCAGCCCAACCCGCAGAACCCGTGGTGTTGCCCGAGGCGAGCGCGGAGTTGAACGCGTCGCCGCTGGAGGAACCGCTGGCGGAAGGCGAGACGCCCGAAGCTGCGGCGCCGATCGCCGAAGGACCCAAGCATGCCTGGTACGTCGTCCATTGCTATTCGGGGTATGAGAACAAGGTCAAGAAGGGCTTGGAGCAGCGGCTCCTCACCATTCCCGGTATGCAGGAATTGATTTTCCGCGCGGTCGTGCCCACGGAAGAGGAAATCGATTTGCGCGAAGGGCAGCGCAAAGTGGTGCAGCGCCGCGTGTTTCCCGGCTACATCTTGGTCGAGATGGTCTCGTACAGCCCGGACGATCCGCGCTCCAAAGAAGCGTGGTACGTCGTGCGTAACACGCCCGGCGTCACCGGGTTCGTCAGCTCCGGCGATATTCCAACGCCGCTGCGCGATGACGAGGTCGCCAAGATTCTAAAACGGATGGAGACCGATCAACCGAAGGTGCGCGTCACGTATCGCGTCGGTCAGGTGGTGCACATTATCGATGGTCCGTTCGCCGATTTCCGCGGATCGGTGGACGAAGTCAATATGGAAAAAGGCAAAGTGCGCGTCATGGTCTCGTTCTTTGGACGCGAGACGCCGGTGGAATTGGATCTGCTGCAAGTAGAAAAGGTCTAGTCAAATAAGCCAAATTTGCCAAATGTGCCAAATCAGCCAAATGCACTTTTGGCGTGTTTGGCTCCTTTGGCAAGTTTGGCGCATTTGGAGGTAGTGTGGGTAAGAAAGCAAAAGCAATCGTCAAACTGCAAGTGCCTGCCGGCAAAGCGACGCCCGCGCCGCCCGTGGGCACCGCGCTCGGTCCGCACGGCATCAACATTATGCAGTTTTGCAAAGAGTACAATGCCAAGACGGCGAGCATGGCGGGCACGATCGTCCCGGTCGAGATTACGATCTACCAAGACCGCTCGTTCTCTTTCATTCTCAAGACGCCGCCCGCGCCCGTGCTGCTCAAGAAAGCTGCGGGCATCGAAAAAGCATCCGGCGTTCCGAACCGCAACAAGGTGGGTACCGTGAGCCGCAAGCAAGTCCGCGAGATCGCCGAAATGAAAATGAAAGACCTCAACGCGGTGGACGTGGACGGCGCGATGAAAATGATCGAAGGCACCGCGCGCAGCATGGGAATCGAAGTAAAAGAATAAAGATGAAAGAGTAAAGATGAGAGAAAGAGCGACCTTGCGTCTTTCATCTTTCTTCTCTTCACACCCGTGGGAGCGCGACAACGCGCGACACAACCACAAGGAGATAAACCAATGGCACTGCACGGAAAAAAGTACACCGCCGCCGTCAAGCTGGTCGATGCGAACAAGTTCTACAGCCCTAAAGACGCGGTGGCGCTGATCAAGCAGACCACGTACACCAAGTTCAACGCCACGGTAGAATTGCATATGAAGCTGGGCGTTGACGTGAAGCAAGCCGATCAGATGGTGCGCGGCGTCACCCTGTTGCCGCACGGCACCGGCAAAACCGTCCGCATTCTCGTTTTTGCCGATGGTGACGCGGAGCGGCTGGCGAAGGAAGCCGGCGCGGATGTGGTCGGCGGCGATGATCTCATTAAGCAAGTGGAAGGCGGCTTTCTCGAGTTCGATGTCGCTGTCGCGGTACCGCAATTGATGGCGAAGGTCGGACGCCTCGGCAAGATTCTGGGCACGCGCGGGTTGATGCCCAGCCCCAAAGCCGGCACGATCGTGCCGCCCGAGCAACTACCGCGGCTCATCAAAGAGTTGCGCCTCGGACGCGTCGAGTTCCGCACGGACAAAACCGGCAACATCCACACGATCGTCGGCAAGACCGGTTTCACCGAAGAGCAATTGCTTGAGAATCTCACTTCGATGCTGGACGCCATTGTCCGCGCGCGACCTACGGCGGCGAAGGGGCAGTACATCAAAAAGGTTGTCGTGGCGAGTACGATGGGACCCGGCGTCAAACTCGACGCCAACGAAGTGGTGAACGCACGCAGCGTCGCGGCATAAAGTTGCACTTTATCGAAAATCGAATATACTGGGACTGCCAATGACCGCAGGGGCGTTGCGAAAGTGACGCTTAATTGCCTGCCGAGGCAAAGATAGCACGACCCCACGCGCGAAGGGGGACGAGTCTTTGTGTCGGCACGGCATCGGCACAAGGACTTTTTTTATTGAGGAGGTGAGTTCCCTTGCCCGTTTCACGCGAACGCAAAGAAGAACTGATCGCCGCCTTGGCGGACGATCTGAGTAAGGCGCAGGCGATCATCCTGACGGATTATCGCGGACTGCCGACCGCTGAGTTGGCGCGGCTGCGCAACCAGCTGCGCGGCATGAAGAGCGGAATGCGCGTTGCCAAGAACACGCTGCTCGAGCTCGCGCTTGCGCGCGCCGGGATGCCGGTGCCGGACGATCTGCTCGCGGGTCCGACCGCGGTCGCGTTCTGCTACGGCGATATCGCCGGTCCCGCCAAAGCGATCAACGATTTCCTGAAGGATAAGGAAGTCAAAGTCCGCGGCGCGATCATGGGCGGAAGCGTCCTGCGCGGCGCGGAAGCGTCGGCGCTCGCCATGTTGCCTACGCGCGAGCAAGTCTTTGGACGGCTGCTCGGAACGATCAACGCGCCCGGCACGCAAGTGGCTGGCGTAGTTGCCGCCGGCATTCGTCAGGTCCTCTACGTGCTCCAAGCGCGCGTCGATCAGCTCGAAAAACAAGGCGCGGCGTAATCGAAAACCGTTCCAAATCGTTTCAGACGGTTTGACATTGTCTCAACTTGAGATTCGTCTGAAACAAATTGAAACCGCACGAAACCACATTGAACAAGGAGAAATAGGAAATGGCTTCAGAAAAACTGAGCAAGATCGCGGAAGACATTCAAGGGCTGACGCTCCTCGAAGCGTCCGACCTCGTCAAACTGCTCGAAGAAAAACTGGGCGTGAGCGCCGCAGCGCCGGTCGCGATGGCAATGCCGGGCATGGGGGCGGGCGCGCCCGCTGGCGGCGCAGCAGCGCCGGCGGAAGAAAAGACCGAGTTCGAGATCGTCTTGAAAGAAGCCGGCACGCAAAAGATTCCGGTCATCAAGGTCGTCCGCGAATTGACCGGCGGTACGCTGGGCTTGAAAGAGGCGAAGGAACTCGTCGAGTCCGCGCCTGCGTCGATCAAGAAGGGCGCGACCAAGGAAGAAGCCGCCGACGCCAAGAAGAAGCTCGAAGAAGTCGGCGCGACCGTCGAGATCAAATAAGCGCGACCCACTCGCCGAAAACGAAAACGCTCCCTTGCCCCAAGCAGCGGAGCGTTTTTATTTTGTCTGCGCCGGGATGATTGCCCCCGCGCCCTACCTGTGTTATACTTTTTCCGATGAACCCGCCCGACTATTTCATTCCCGACCGCGACCCGCCCGCGTTTTACCCGCTGCGCGATTATCTGCGCGGCGTGCCGGCAACCGTCGCCGAACAGTACATCGATGCGCTCACCGCGGAGGGCGATCTGGTGGTCGATCCGTTCGCCTGCCTGCCGACGGTCGCGCGCGCGGCGCATGCGCGGGGACGCCGGGCGATCGCGGTCGAAAGCAATCCGCTGTGGGCGTGGCTCGCCAACGCGGTGGCGACGCTCCCGCCGGCGCAAGAAATCGACGCGGCGCTCGCGCGTTTGGGTGACACGCTCAAGGACGAAGCGCCGCTGCGCGTTCACATCAGCCAGCTGTACCAGACGCTCTGCGCGGCGTGCCGCCAGTCCACGGCGGCGGATTACTTTATCCACGCGCGCGAGGGCGGACCGATCCTACGCCATTACACCTGCGCGCACTGCGGCGAGGCGCGCGATGATCCCGCGACCGAAGAGGATTTGAAACGCGCTGAGGCGTTCGACGCGCACGGCATGCACTATCACCTCGCGTTCGAGCGCGTCGTGCCGCCGGACAATTTGCACGCCGATCGCATTCGCAAGATGCTCGCGGTCTACACGCCGCGCAACCTCTATGCGCTCGTCACACTCACCCTGAAAATCGATTCGCTCTTTCACTCGACGCGCGAGCACGCGATCCTGCTGCTGCTGCTCGCGCATCTGCTCGACCGCGCGGCGTCGTTCTATGCCACGCCGGATGCCACGGCGCAATTGACCGCGCACAAACAGTTCGTCGAGTTCAACCTCTGGCGCGAAATGGAAATCGCCGCGCGCGAGCTGGGACGCGCCGCGCCCGCGCTCGAACTCACCGCGTCGCCCGGCGACGTCGTCGAATCTGAGACGCCGGCAGCGTTCGTTGGGCGCGGCAGCGCGCGGACCCTGGCGCGCCAAATCCCCGCCGCGTCAGCGGCGCTCGTGCTTGCCGCGCCGCCGAGCCGGCGGCTCGCGGTGTGGGCGCTCTCTTATTTTTGGGGTGCGTGGATTCTTGGACGCGATGCCGCGCAGCCGCTGATTCCGTTTCTCGACTCAAAGAAGGATGCGACCTGGGAACGCCGGTGGTACTTGGACTCGTTGATGCAATCGCTGAACGCGCTCGGCAAACTTCTACGCGCGGACGCGCGGATCGTTTTCGTTTTTGGCGAAGCGTGGCATCAGGCGATTGAGACGCTGCTGCTTGCTGCCAGCCCGCGGTTTGAGTTGGAGACATTTCTCTTTCAGCCGCGCGTCGGCGATTATCCGCATCGCGAGTTCGAGGATGTGCGCGGGGACTACCGCGTCACGTTTGCTCCAATCCCTCGCCGGTCGAAGACGGGGGAGGGCAGGGTGGGGGCATTGGAGGAACAGATTCGCGCGGTCGCATTTCAAGCCGGCGCGGATATTCTGAAACGGCGCGGTGAGCCGCTGGCGTTCTCGTGGGTGCATCACGCCGCGTTTACGCGGGTGATGCGCGAGGGCTTGCTGGCGCAAGCGCTGACGCTCAAATCAAAAACGCCGCCGGGGCGATTCGTCCATACCGCCGTGCTCGCCGGCTTGAGCGAAGGGTACGCGCACGATTTCGATCACTACGAGAGCCACGCGCAGTTCTTGTGGCTGCGCCGCTCGGCGGAACTGGACGCACCGTTGATCGATCGCGTGGAAAGCGCGGTGCGTGAAATCCTGCAGCGCGGCGCGCCGGTCACGCGCGTGGAGTTGGACGACGCGTTGTATCGCCAATTTCCCAGCGACCTGACGCCGGAAGCGGGCTTGATCGATCTCTGCGCGTTGGCGTATGCCGATGCGGTCGATGGTGCGTGGAAGTTGCGCGGCGAAGAGTTGGATGCCGAGAAGGCGCGCGCGCTGGACCTACTTGCGCGGTTGGGCGAGCGATTGGAGTACGGCGTCATTACTTCGCCGAGTCCGCTCCTCGCAATGACAAATAAAAACTTTGACCTTGTTTGGGAATCGGACGGAGAAGTCGCGCACGGATTCATCTGGCGCGACCAAGCGCAGTTTGCGGATGTTGCTGACGTTCACGTCGCGCCGGCGCGCGGCTACCTAATCGTGCCGGAAGCGCGCGTCGCGCTGCTGCGTGAAAAGACGCGCCGCCAGCCGCACCTGGCGGATCGATTCAATGAAGCGGGGTGGGATTTTGTGCGCGTACCATTCGCGGAAAAATTGTTGAGCGCGGACAAGATCGAGCGGAATGATATTGCGCTGATCGCCGGTCTCGCGCCGCCGGTCGCGCAAGAACGGGCGCAACTCGAATTGTTTTGATTGGGGCGACGGGTAGGGGCGAGGCATTCGCTCAACCGTACTGTTTTGAATGTGTGGCTGGTCTAAACCAACCACATTTCCGTGCAGATTTGACGCGGCTAATGCCTCGCCCCTACGTCAATTGTGCCAACATCTGTCTCACCGCGCGCGCCAACTGCGGAGGCAGCGCAGTCAAAGCCGGATTGCGTTCCCCCGACAAAATTTGATTCAGCACGCGTCCCAGTTCTTGGAGTTCCGGCGACAGATGGGCTTGCGTTGCCATCCCGCGCGTGGCGGCGCGCATTTGCTCCGCGAGACCGGCGGGCGCGTCTGGCATGCACGCGCGGACGACTTGCCGCAAGAAATCCTCCAACGAAACCATTTTATCATCGTGGTCAGCGTCGGAAGATGATTCTTCATCCTTCATCCTTCCGCCTTCATCCTTTTCAAGCCCGCGCAGAACATCCCCTGCGACGAGCGCGTCCGTTTCGTCCAGCCCGCGCAGTAGCGCGAGCGCGTCCCGTTCACCCGCGAGGATGCGACGTAGAACGCCGATGAGCGCGCGCCAATCGTCCTTTGCCGCCATTCGGTCGAAGAAAGGCGCGAGCTGCGCCGCAACGCTCGCGTTTCCATTGCACGCCGCGACCATGTTCTCAATTACCGCGTTCCATTGCTCGCGAATCTGTGCGATCGCTGCGGCAATGTCATGTGGCTCTGGCGGCGGGTTTGATGTTTCAATCAACGGATCAATCCTCTCAACCGATTCCTTGACCTACGCCGACAACACCGTCTGCAAGTCATCCCCTTCGTGCACCACGTAGGTGGGTATCCCGCTGGCGAGCAGTTCCGCTGCCGCGCTGTCGGTGTCGCCGTGACCGCCGAACGTGTTCACATCCGTCAGCGCGGCGATCGCGCGCAAGCCGCGGCGTTTGGCTTCGCGCAACGCCTTGACCCAACTTGCCTCCGCCGAAGGCGAGATGGCGACCAGCGTGTTGTTGCGCCCGAGCCGCGCGCTCTCCACCCCCAGCACGTGTTGAAATTGAATGTTGCCCTCGGCGCGCAGCACGGCGAGAACCTCCAGCAGCCGGTTGAGCTGCCGCTCGCCGCGATCGGGCTGGATGATTTCGTGTTGATGCCCGTACCCCACAAAGGCAACCGAACGCTGCTTGCGCAAGAAATATTTCGCAACCGACGCGGCGATTGCCACGATGTACTCTTCGGTGTTCGGCGGCAGCCGTATCCGCTGATGTTCGCCAAACCAGAGCTCCGAAAGGTCGCGCGACTCCCACGCGTCTTCCCACCATTGTCCGGCTTGCACGCCGCGTTCCATATCCAGGAAAATCCAAACGTCCGCCGCGGGATCAAGTTCAAATTCTTTGACGATCAAGCGTTCCATCCGCGCGCTGGATGGCCAGTGGATGCGATTGAACGAATCGCCCGGCGCGTACTCGCGCGTGCCCGCAACGTTCGTCGTAGTATGATGCGTGCGGCGATGCGCCGCATCGCCGCCGGGTAGTTGTCCCATCGGCGTCGCGAACGTGGGCAGGTCGACGGCGGCGGGGTGGATCGTGATCGCCGTCGTCGTGTCCGGCAATCGCCGCTGAAAGATAAACAGCCCGAACGGATCGCCGCTGGCGAGCGTCACCGGTCCCAGCCGGAAGCGGCCGCGACGGCGGCACAGCGTGCGGACGCTCCAGCTCCAGCGCACACCTGCGCGCAGCGCGTTCAGCACGCGGCTGACACGGTGTGACTTTAGTTCCGACTCGTCGAGAACCTCGATCCAGATTTTCGAGAAGCGGCCGGTGTTGCGCACCAAAAAGCGTTCCTCGGCGACGCTGCCAACCTGCGTACGCGGCGTCATCAGTTTGCGTTCGAGTCGAAACGTCGCCACGGAGTACGCGGCGTAGCAGAACGAGAAGACCTCGATACCCAGAATGAGGTACGCGAGGCGAAAGAAAATATCGCGCCCCGTTTGAAGCGCGAAAAGCAGGGCGACGATCCACGCCGCCACCAGCCCCCACTGCCGGAAAGTGATGTGGAGCGCGCCGGAAGGGAGCGGGATCCACAGCGGATTACGGATCAGCGCGCGAATTCTCTTGGTGCGTGATTGCGAGCGGGTGCGATCAATCATTGGAGTGGAGACCGGGCATTACGGCGCGGGCGGCTGATCGGTTGCGGCAGCGGCAGTGCCGGAATCGGCGGCGGGCTGGG
>JBBIJS010000025.1:8648-14928 GCA_037445855.1 Chloroflexota bacterium
GCGGGCGGCTGATCGGTTGCGGCAGCGGCAGTGCCGGAATCGGCGGCGGGCTGGGCTTGATCCGTTTTCAGGTGATCATACGCGACCAGCGCGTCGATCACCGATCGGCTGCGAATCGCATTCTCGCGCTCAGACCGGCGCTGACGGTACAATTCCAAGCGGCGAAAAATCTCTTCTTGCGCGTCGCGCGGCTTGTGGATCGAATAGAAAATCATCTGACCGCTCTTGCCGGCGGTCTCGATTTTCACATCCCCAAAGTTGAGCAAGAATGCCAGCGTGCCGGGGACTTCGACGCGAATGTCTTGCACCTGATCCAGCGGCGCGGTCGTCGATTTGCTGCTCAATCCGAACGGTCGTGATTCAGTGTCGATCACTTGACTATCGGTGACCGCGTAAATATCGTTGCGCCAGTCTTCCCACTGATACAGCAGTCCACTGAGTGCGATCAGCAGTAAAACGAGACCGCCCAGCCAGTAACCGGGGAATCGAAGGGAAGGATTCAGCGCGAAGAACACGGCAAGGAGGTCCAGGACAAGGATGCCCGCGAGCCAGATGCGCGTCTGACGCCAGAGAACGATCCAATGCTTGCGCCAAGTCGTGCGACCGGCTTCTCGCGCTTCGAGATTCAGCCACGAACCGATCCAGCGCTTGATCATCTGCCAGGTCGTCCTGGGGTGGCGCGCTAGGGGCGCGGGAGCGAGCGCTTCCTGCGCGAGTTGTTCCGCCGCGACGGCGTCTGGCATCAGGTAGTGGCGCAGTTCCTGACGAATGCTCTGCCGGAAATGTTCGCGCTCCTCGGCGACCTGACGCGCGTGGACGCTGTTTTGTTCGTTCTGAATCAGCTGGCGGATTTTTTCGCCGTGCGCGACGAACTCGAAGGTCACATCTCCCTCGTCACGTCCGGCGGTCTGGACGATCACGGTAGAGCAGCCGAAGTACGCCGGCGGGAATTTGCGCTCGAGCGTCACGCCGAGCACCTTCTCGATCGGCACACTCTCGCGCAACTCACGCGCGATTAGAACGCGTTCGACGTGCGCGACGCGCTGGTTGGTGACGATGTAATCGTCGTTGATCCAGTCGTTGAATTCCCATGCAAACAGCAGCACATCCAGAATTCCCAAGCCGAGAGCAACCCATTGCCATTGATCGGGAACGAGAATGAAATGGAGCACCAGCAGAATGACCAATGCGGCGACGGTGAAGAGCGCCACCGGCACCAGCCCAGGTAGGAGCGCCCACCAGTGCTTGTGCGCGACGATCGCAACGATCTCGCCTTCGGTCACCCATTCATAGCCATAGGTGCGTTGTTTCTCGGCGGTCCGCATAAATCCCAGCGCGTGCGGAAGGGTGGGTCGTTGTTCGACTAGCGCGTCGAAATCAGCGCGGGAAATGATGTAGGCGTCTGTCGGACGAACTGCATCGGCGTGCCAGACGAACGGTTCCTGGGTCGTGAACATCTGCTCGCCGAAGTAGCGCGTCGGCGGCTCGGTCGTTGTCTGCGTGGTCGGCGTGGGGATGACGCCGACGCTGCGCTCGATGCCGTCCTTATCGGTGTGGCGAAGATTTACCAGTCCGTTATCCACGATGAAAAAGTGATTGCCGAGATCGCCCTGCACGACCAACCGCTCGCCCGGATTAAAATGCTTGCGCGTGGTGATTCCAGCCAGCGCGGCGAGATGCGGCGGCGGCAAGTTTTTGAAGAGTTTGATTTGCTGCAGGTATTCCAGCGCATCCATTCTACAATTGCTCTTTGAGTTTCTGCGCGGCGGGGCGCGTCATTCCGTCCACGGTCAGCAGTTCCTCGACCGACGCCGCGCGGATTTTTTCGAGCGAGCCAAAGCGCGTCAGCAGCGCGCGCCGCCGCCGCGGACCGATGCCGCTGATCGCATCCAGCTGCGACGCGAGTCCGCGCTTGGCGCGCAGCGAGCGGTGGTACGTAATGCCGAAGCGGTGCGCCTCGTCGCGGATGCGCTGCAAGAGCTTTAGCGCCTCGGACGATTTGGGCAGCCGCAGCGATTCTGGGTTGCCGGGGACGAAGACTTCTTCTTCCTGTTTCGCCAGACTGATGAGGTGCACGCCCTCGATCCCAAGCTCCGTGAAGATTTCTTGCGCCGCGCTCAATTGCCCCTTGCCGCCGTCGATGATGACGAGATCGGGCATCCGTTTCCACGAATCGTCTTTGCCGGGGAGTGTGGCTTTTTTCTCTGCGGGGACGCTGCCGCTCGCGGGAACGCTGCGGTGAGCGTTCTCTACCTGTCCACTGTCCACTGCCCACTGTTCACTACTTTCCACCAAGCGCTTGAAGCGACGGCGCAGGACTTCTTGCAAACTCGCGAAATCGTTCGCGCCTTCGACCGTCTTGATCTTGAATTTGCGATAATCGCTCTTCTTCGCCGCGCCGCGTTCGAACACGACCATCGCGCCAACCGAGTTCGTGCCCTGCGTATTCGAGATGTCGTAGCACTCCATCCGCAGCGGCGGGTTTTCCAAAGCGAGCGCTTCCTGCAACTCGGCGACCGCGTTCATTTGCTTGGTCTCGTCCGCGAGCCACTGCGCTTTGAGACTGGTCAGCGTCGCGCGCGCATTTTCTTCCGCCATCTGGACGAGTTCGCGGCTCTGCCCGTTGCGCGGCACTTTGAGCATCACCTTCTGCCCGCGCTGATGATCGAGCCACTGCTCGATGATCTTTGCTTCGTCGATGGTTTCCGGCAACAGAATCTCCGGCGGCACGTACGCGGCTTCGTCGTAAAATTGTTTTACAAAGGACGACAAGACCTGATCGGCGTTCTCGCCTTCCGTGCCTTCCAAGACGAAATATTCTCTGCCGAGCAGCTTGCCGCCGCGGATAAAAAAGACCTGCACGCACGCGTCGCCGTCGTCGCGCGCGAACGCAACCACGTCCTGATCCACCGTCGCCATCGAGACGACTTTTTGATGCTCGGCGATGCGCGCGAGCGCCTGCAGTTGATCGCGCAGCCGCGCTGCGCGCTCGAATTCCAGCTTTTCGACGGCTTCATCCAGTTTCGTGCGGAGCGACGCGGTCACTTCTTCCGAACGACCCTGCAAAAACTTGCAAAGCCGGTCGATCATCGCGCGGTATTCCTCGCGCGACGCCGCGCCGATGCACGGCGCTATGCACAAGCCGATGTCGTAGTACAGGCACGCGCGCTTGTCCTTGCCGGTGATCTCGCGGTCGCAGGTGAGGTACGGGAAGATGCGGCGCAGCGTGTCCATCGTTTCGTGCACTGCCCACACCGCGGTGAACGGACCGAAATAGCGCGCGCCGTCATTCTCCATCCGCCGCGTGACGAACACTTTGGGGAACGGTTCTTGCCACGTGACCTTGATGTACGGATAGCGTTTGTCGTCCTTGAGCCGCACGTTGAAATGCGGCTTGTATTTCTTGATGAGATTACATTCGAGGACGAGCGCTTCCAGCTCCGATTCCGTGACGATGAATTCGATGTGGCGGATGCGCTCGACGAGCCGCCAGACTTTGGGCTCCTGTCCGTGCGGCGCGTGGAAGTACGAGCGGACGCGGTTCCGTAGGTTGATCGCCTTGCCGACATAGATGATGTCGCCGCGCTCGTCCTTCATCAAATAGACGCCGGGACTGGTCGGCAGCGTGTCGAGGATTCGTTGGATTTCTGGAAGAGGTTCGAAAGTTGATGCCATGAGTTTTAGCGAGCAACCGCCGCGCGCTTGCGGAAAAACGCGCGCCACACCAGCCAGATCAGGATGAGCGCGACGAACAACGCGATCACCACCGGCATCACAATCGCCAGGAGCGACACGCCGATCGCCACAATGTCTTCGCCGACACTGACGAACGCGTTGCCCAATCCGCCGGTGCTTACCGTCACGACCGGGCGCGCGGTTGCTTTCGCGGCATGCACGCCGAACGCGAGGATCAAGCCGAGGATGACGGCTAGAGCCGGGTGTACTCCGATCACGTTCGTGCTTGCCGCGAACAGGATCGCGCCGGCGGTGGGGCGGATGAACGTTTGGATGAGATCGTTGACGGTATCCGCCGCCGGGATTTTATCCACGACGATCTCTATCGCCAACAAAACGATGAGCGCGCCGATGACCCAGCCGCTCGTCAAGACATCGAAGGGCGGATTCAGCTGGATGACGTTAGTGAATCGCGCGGTCAGCGCAACGATCAGCAGCGGAATGTAGGCGTTCAATCCCGATGCCGACGCGAGTCCGAATGCGGTGAAGAGGTGCGAAACGATTGGAATCATTTTCCCGGACATTATACCATAAACAGAACGCCGGTGCTACAAAAGATCTTCGTGGGTGTAGTTCAGTTTGGGGGCGAACTTTGAAAAGACTCGGGGTGCGCGCTCTCTAGCGCGCCTGCACACGGCGTTAGAGAACGCCTGCTCCTTTGTTTATGAAAACCTGCCCCCAAGGTGAACCACACCCATCTTCGTGCGCTTGTGCGGTTTCAACTGCCGAGTCAAGCGACTTTTGCAAAGCCGTGGAGAAAATTGAACGAGGGCGCATAGTCCGCACCCTCGTTCCCAAACGGGGTTATTCGATTGTATGCCGCCTCAACGGAGCGAGTTACTGTTTCAGCCAACCTTGCTGCAGCATGAACTTGGTGACAACGGGAATCTCAAAGTACTGTCCACGAGTGTAGGCAATGATGGCGTAGTAGATATTGGGAATGATGGGGATGAAGAACAGCACGCCGAGACAAGCGCCGAACCCCAGGGTCACTACGCTGAGGACCGTCACGCAAATGCAGGCGATGATATAGAAGATCATTTCAGCGCCAAAGAGACCCAGCGCCTGAATGGCATGGTACTTTTGGAAGGGCCTGACTTTCATACTTTCAACGAGCAGGACAATGACCGGGACCACCGGCGTGAGAAAGTACGATAGCGCCGCCATCAGTTTGTCATTGTCGGTCAGATCACTTACGGGTGCATTTTGGGACACGGTAAACTCCTTTCGATTATTGATTTTCGAGATCGCCTCGCGCTGCACGGGAGAATTAGGCAGCCGGGGACACGGTCATTTGACTCTTTAGTGTGGATGCTGACCAAATTGGTACAGCAATTTGAACCAACAGTTGGATCGGAATGCAGAGCAATCCGACTACCACCGCGAGCAGCGCCGTTATGATGCAAGCGGCGAGGACATCATACGCGATCCATAGGATCAGCCGAATCAACCCGTCATTTGTTCGTCCAGTGTAGATGTAGCCGATGCCCAAGAGACCAAAAAAGCCCGGAATCATTTCGAGCAAGAACGCCGTATTAGGGTCGTACGTCTTGGCTTGCATTGCATACTCCTTCGTATTTGCAATTCGATGTTCAGACTCGAGCCAAAGCTCCTGTGGTCAGGTTGGCTATTGTGACCTGCTATTCTCTTTGGACTTGGTTGCCTCCCCTCGGTCGAATGCTGAAGCGAGGGCGTCCGTAGACACCCTCGCGGAGCACGGTTGATCGTTACGCCGTCGCGGGCATGGATTGCGCCGAACCCTTTGCAAAATTGCCAAACAGGTACGCGCCAACCAGCGAGGACCAGAAGCCGGTGAAGAACGCGCCAACGCCGCAAAGAATACTGCCGATCAAACTGGCAACCAACGCCGCAATGACGAAGACTAACACAGCCATGGCGTAGCCGCCCACATCGCCCTTGATCATTTGGATGGCGGGTCCGAACTGGAAGAATGCGCCAAATTCGCCGGTGAGGGCATACCGCGTGAAGAGCGCCGGCAGGAAGACGAGCAGCGCGAGAACGTAGAGGAGGAGCAAACAGATTCCACAGAAGAGCAAGGGGGCTGCCAACACTGCCAGAGGACCAGCGCTGCCGGAACTGCTGCTAGTGCTGCTGCTGGCACCCGCGCCCGCCGCGAAACTTGGCAGGATGAACGCGCAGCAGTAAAGTAGAATCGCGGGCAGCGAATACACAATTGAGGCAATCGTTGCCATTAGCCCTTTCATAAAGTAACCGCCAAAGTCGCTCCATTCAGGCAAGGGCAGGTCTTGAGAATCATGAACCTTCTTCGTCTGGTTCAGCCAATATCCCGTTGCGGCAAAGTTGACGATCGGGATAATATTGACTACTCCACCGATGAGAACTTTCTTGACCCAATCTGGATCTTCAAAAACGTAGGTAAATGACTTACCGATGTCCATGACTCCTCCTATGATTGATGATGTGTCGAACTGTCGAAATTATATCAGATGTTCGACCGCGATGCAATAGGGGGCGAGTTTCAATCGGGACTCACTTTGTCAAGTCTTGAACCTGCGCCAGCATC
>JBBIJS010000025.1:15028-18685 GCA_037445855.1 Chloroflexota bacterium
GGGGCGAGTTTCAATCGGGACTCACTTTGTCAAGTCTTGAACCTGCGCCAGCATCCGCGCCCAATGCGTGCCGCGCCAATACACGCGCTGACAGTGCGGGCAGCGCAGAAAGCGTTCCTGGGTCTGGAACACGTACGGCGGCACTTCGCCGCGCGCCTCTTCCTTCGTCATTTGATTCAGTCGCAGATTGCATTCCGCACAGCGTGAAAATGCTTGCCGCGTGCTCAACCCCAGCGCGTGGAAAACTTGCTTGAGTTGCTGCTCCACCTTGTCGGATTCGATCAAGAGATGCCGCACGCCGCGCCGCCGCGAGAGTTCCACGTCGCGGGTGAGCAAGATACGATCCTCTGCACGCGCGAGGCGCGCCAGTTCGCGATCGGCTGCCTCAGCCATATACGCGGTATCGTAACCGAGCAGGCGCAGCCACGTAGCGAGACGCCCCAGCATATTGTCGGCGAGGAATTTCATCGCCGGAATTATAGCGCGAGGAGTGCAAGGACGCAAGGGCAAATGCGGGAGCGTGGAGTCACTCCCACGCCCCATCCTCTTGCGACGCGCGTTTGTCGCGCAACGCGCCCCGTGTTATAATACCGCGCAAGGAGGATCGCATGGCGCTCACTCGTACGCAGGTGCAGCATATCGCGGAACTCGCCAAGCTGAAATTGAGCGAGGAGGAACTTGACCGGATGACGCCGCAACTCTCGGCGATTCTGGATCACGCCGCGCGGCTGCAGGAACTGAACACCGACGCGATCCCACCGACCGCCAGCGTGGTGCCGCTGCAAAATGTAATGCGCGAAGATCAAATCGCGCCGTCCCTGCCGCGCGACGAGGTCCTCGCCAACGCGCCGGACAAGGACGAGCGCGGCGAATTCTTCCGCGTCCGCGCGATACTGAAGGAGTAAAGCGTGACGAAGCGCCGCGTGCTGTGAAGCGCGGGGTTCACCACTCGCCACTCGCCGCCATGAACATCGCCTGGTTTGGACACGTCGCGTCGCCGCGTGGGAATGGCATCGTCACCTACTCACGCGAGATGATTGCCGGCTTGCGGCAGCGCGGCCAGCACGTCACTTTCTTCTACCACAAGAGCCGCGAACACGGTCAGCCGCGCGAGCGCGACGGTATCCGGCTCGGCTCGTTCGATATTCTCAATCGCGCGATGCTCTCCTCGCCGCGCGCGCGTGAGCTGGTCGAGCGAGCGATTGAACGAGAGCAGATCGCCGTGGCGCACATCTCGCTGTCTTTCTCGCAGCTCGATTTCAGCTTGCCGGATATCTGCCACGCCCTCGGTATCCCCGCGATCGCAACGATTCATTTTCCGTACGGTCCGCCCGAAACGTTCTGGGGCGGCGCGGTGCGCGTGCTGTATCGCGCGTATTCCGGGTCGCTCAAGAATTACGACGCGGTAATTGTCTTTTCGGAAAAGCAGCGCGGGCTGCTGGTCGATTACGGCGTCTCGCCGGAGCGCGTGCGCGTGATTCCCAACGGTGTGGATGTGGCGACCTACGCGCCCGGTTTTAGCGCGTTCAAGGAAAGCATCGGCGCGGCGCTGCTCGTTGGCTACATCGGCCGACTCGATCCGGAAAAGAATGTCGGCGACCTGCTTGCCGCGTTCGATGAACTCGATCTGCCCGCGGATCACAAGCTGGTGATCGTCGGCAACGGAATGGAGTTGGCAAACCTGCGGCGCAAGTACAGCCACAACAACCGAATTGTGTTCAATGGTTACATCGGCGATTTGAAAGAGCGCGTCCACATTCTCCGCGCGGCGGATATTTTTGTTTTGCCCTCTTCGATCGAAGGATTATCGCTGGCGATGCTGGAAGCGATGGCGGCGGGGACCGCGGTGATCGCGACCGATGTCGGCGCGGACGCGGAAGCGCTGCGCGGCGCGGGCGTGATCGTCGATCTCAAGTCGCTGGAAGAGCAGCTGCCGCTGGCGCTGCGGATGTTGATCGATTATCCGGATTTTCGCCGCGAGTTGGCGGTACGGGCGCGGCAGCGCGCGGTGGAAGAGTATTCGCTCGAAACGAATATCGATCGGGTGGTTGACCTGTATCGCGAACTTACGGGGAAATGATAATGGGGCTTGATTCTCTCACGGTTCACCAAGCGCGTGCGCTTTTGCAGAAGGGCGAAATCAGCGCGGTCGATCTGACGCGCGCGGTGCTGGATCGGATCGGCGCGGTGGACGCGCGCGTGAACGCGTACCTCACAGTCGTCGCCGATCGCGCGTTGGAACAGGCGCGGCAGGCGGACGCGCAGTGGGCGGAACATCGCCGCGACCAAACCGCTGCGCCGCCCCTACTCGGGATTCCGATGGCGATCAAGGACGAGATTTGCACGCGCGGCGTCCGCACGACGGCGGGATCGAAAATTCTCGGCAATTTTGTCCCGCCGTACGATGCGACCGTGATGGAAAAGCTAAACGCGGCGGGCGCGATTCTCATCGGCAAGACCAACCAGGACGAATTCGCGATGGGATCGTCGACCGAAAACTCGCGCTACTTTGTGACGCATAATCCGTGGGACCTCGCGCGCGTCCCGGGCGGCTCGAGCGGCGGCAGCGCGGCGGCGGTCGCGGCGGACGAAACGCTCTTTGCGCTGGGCACCGATACCGGCGGCAGCGTGCGGCAGCCGGCGGGCTTGACCAATATCGTCGGTTTGCGCCCGACGTACGGACGTGTGTCGCGGTACGGCGTCATCGCGTTCGCATCCTCGCTCGATCAAGTCGGACCGCTGACGAAAGACGTGCGCGACGCCGCGACGATTCTCGGCGTGATCGCCGGGCACGACCCGCGCGAAGCCACGTCGGTGAATCGGCCGGCGCCGGATTATGAATCCGCAATTCGAGGGGAGATTCACGAATCGCCCTTACGTGGTTTACGCGTCGGCGTGCCGCGCGAGTATTTTATCGAGGGAATGCAGCCCGGCGTGGACGCTGCGGTGCGCGCGGCGATACGCCAATTGGAATCGCTGGGCGCGACGACGCAAGAAGTAAGTCTGCCGCACACCGATTATTCGCTGCCGACGTATTATCTCATTGCGCCAGCGGAAGCATCGGCGAATCTGGCGCGGTACGATGGCGTCAAGTATGGTTATCGGCTTGAGGAAGGCAACGAGATGTGGGAGGTGATGCGCGCGACGCGCGGCGAAGGATTCGGTGCGGAGGTCAAGCGGCGGATCATGCTCGGCACGTATGCGCTGAGCGCCGGCTATTACGATGCGTACTATCTGAAAGCGCAAAAAGTGCGAACGCTCATCAAGCAGGATTTCGACCACGCGTTCGGGCAAGTCGAAGACCCCGCGCATTCCAGCGGGGTGGACGTTCTCGTCGCGCCCACCTCGCCGAGCGTCGCGTTCAAGATCGGCGAGAAGGTGGACGATCCACTGCAAATGTATCTCGCCGACGTGTTTACGCTGGCGCAGGCGCTCGCCGGCATTCCCGCGATCTCGATTCCGTGCGGATTCGTCGATGGTCTGCCGGTTGGCTTGCAATTGATGGGACGCGCGTTCGACGAGGCGCGCGTGTTGCGCGTCGCGTACGCGTACGAGCAGGCGACGGAGTGGCATACGCAAAAGGCGGCAGTGTAAGCGCGGTTGGGAGTCGAAGTTGGCGCGGTTGTTGCAGCAATTTCATCGCCTATCGAAATCACG
>JBBIJS010000026.1:0-18497 GCA_037445855.1 Chloroflexota bacterium
CGCCTCTTACGATTGCCATTCTAGTCGAACACCGAACGAATGTCAAACCTCGCGCCTATTTTTCATTCGCGGCGATGCTGTGGTATAATGCGAGCCAATTCGCCGGGAGTCATTCATTCCAATGTCTACGCTATCAATCGACTACATCCTCCAGCGCAGCGTCGCGGAAATCATCAGCGAGTCCAGTCTGCGCGCGCGACTCTACGCTGGCAAGCCCTTGCGACTCAAGATGGGCTTTGATCCATCCAAACCCGACCTGCACCTCGGTCACGCGGTGGGCATGCGTAAGCTGCGCCAGCTGCAAGACCTGGGTCACACCGTCGTCCTCATCGTCGGCGATTGGACCGCGCAGATCGGCGATCCCTCCGGACGCGACGAGGCACGCACGATGTTGAGCGCCGACCAGGTCAAGGTCAACGCGCAGACGTACATGGACCAGTTTTTTTCGATTGTCGACCGCGCGCGCACCGAGACGCGCTGGCAGAGCGAATGGTTCGGCAAATTCACGCTCGCCGATGTCTTCCACGTTGCCAAGCAATTCACTTTTGCCGATATGATGGAGCACGAGACGTTCGACAAACGCGTGAAAGAAGGCAAAGCGCTAACGCTGATCGAATTGATGTACCCGGTATTGCAGGCGTATGACTCGATTGCGATTGACGCGGACGTCGAGTTTGGCGGAATGGATCAAAAATTCAACATCCTCGCTGGGCGGCAACTGCAAGAGCGCCTAGGCAAAAAACCACAGGAAGTCTTTCTCGTCCCACTGATCGTCGGCACGGACGGACGCAAGATGTCCAAATCATTCGGCAATTCAATCGACCAGGCGTCGCCGCCGACCGATATGTATGGCAAGGTCATGTCGCTCGTGGATAGCGTGATCGTCGAGTACTTCCGTTTGCTGACCGATGTGCCGGACGCCGAGCTAGCGGCGATGCAGCGCGCGATCCAAGCCAGCCAGACCAACCCGCGCGATTTGAAAATGCAACTCGCGCGCGACATCGTCACGCAATTCCACGGCGCGGACGCGGCGCGCGCCGCCGAAGCCGAGTTCGTTAAAGTGTTCCAGCAGCGCGAATTGCCGACCGACATGCCAACCTTCGCGATGAAGCAAGAGATGAACGTCGTCGATTTGATGATCGCGGCAAACCTCGCGCCCTCGCGCAGCGAGGCGCGGCGCTTGGTTACTCAGGGCGGCGTGCGGCTCAACGACGCGGCAATCGAAAAGATCGATACGCTCATTCCGGCGCGCGACGCGGTGCTGCGCGTCGGCCGCCGGAAATTCGTGCGCCTGGTCGCGGGATAGAGAATCGAACGGGCGGCTAGAGTCGCCCGTTTTGTCTGCTGGAGAATCACATGGAAGGCAAAGCGCAACTGGTCTTCTCGCTTCACACGATCGGCGCGATCAAGTTCGGCGCATACAAATTAAAGTCGGGCATCATCTCGCCGTTCTACCTCGATTTGCGCATTCTCGTTTCCTACCCGCGCGTCTTGCGCGAGACCGCGCAGGTGATCGCGCAACTGCTCGCCACGCTCAAGTTCGATCGCCTCGCCGCGATTCCGTACGCCGCGCTGCCCATCGGCACCGCCGTCGCGCTCGAGATGGACCGTCCGCTCATTTACCCGCGCCGCGAGAAAAAAGATTACGGCACGGGTCACTCCATCGAAGGCGAGTATCGCGCCGGCGAGACCGTCGTTGTCATCGACGACGTGATCACAACCGGCGCGAGCAAGCTCGAAGCGATTGAACCACTTGCTGTCGCCAAACTCAAAGTGCGCGACATCGTCGTCCTGGTGGATCGCGAGCAAGACGGCGCGCAGGAAATCGCCAAGCGCGGCTATCAAGTTCATTCGGTCTTTAAGATTACGGAGATGATGCAATTTCTGGAGGACGCCGGCAAAGTAACAGCGAGCCAACACCGCGAGGTGCTGACGTTTCTGAAACAGAACGGAGCGCCGTCATGAACGATCCTGATCTCTCGGTCAACCTCTGTGGCGTCCATTTGCGGAACCCGACGATGCTGGCGTCCGGCATTCTCGGACTCTCAGAGGATTTGCTGATCCGCGTAGGCGAAGCCGGCGCCGGCGCGGTCGTGACAAAATCGTGCGGACTCAAGCCGCGCGCGGGCTATCCCAATCCGGTCGTCGCCGATTGGGGCGGAGGATTGATCAACGCGGTCGGTCTTTCCAATCCCGGCGTCGACGCGACGTTGGAAGAAGTCCGCACTGCCAAACGCGTTTTGAAACCGCAAGGCATCGCGGTCATCGCCAGCATCTTCGCCGAATCGGTTTGGGACTTTGGGCTGGTCGCTCAAAAAATATCGCCCGCCGAACCGGACTTGATTGAAGTCAACATTTCCTGCCCCAACGTCGAGCACGAGTTTGGGCAATTTTTTTGCGCGTCGCCCTACGTCGCCGCGCAGGTCACGCGGCGCGTCAAGCAGTCCACGCACATCCCGATCATCGTCAAACTCTCGCCCAACGAAGCGAACATCGCCGAGATCGCCCGCGCGGTGGTCGACGCGGGCGCGGACGCGATCAGCGCGATCAACACGCTTGGTCCCGGCATGGTGCTCGACATTGAGTCGCGCGCGCCGGTGATCTCGAATCGCATCGGCGGCATCAGCGGCGGCGCGATCCATCCGGTCGCCGTTCGCTGCGTGAACGATATCGCGCGCGCCGTCCGCGTGCCGATCGTTGGCATCGGTGGGAATGCGACGGCGCGCGACGCGATCGAAATGATTATTGCCGGCGCACACGCGGTCGGCATCGGCAGCGCGATCTACGCGCGCGGGCTGGACGTTTTCGCCGAGACGCCGCGCGGCATTGCCGATTACATGCTACGGCACGGGTTTGCGCGGCTGGAAGATTTTCGCGGGCGCGTGATGGAAACTGCACCAACCGTGGGAACGGTTCACAGATCTCCCGTTCAACTGGAACAATGATGCTGCCTCGCGTCGTATCCATCACCGAAATCATTCTCGAGAATCCAATCACCAAGACTTTTGTCCTCGACGCTGCGATTCCGCACGCGACGCCGGGGCAATTCATTATGCTGTGGATTCCCGGCGTTGACGAGAAGCCCTTTGCGATTGTCGCAGGCGAGCCGCTCACCATCACCGTCGCCGCGGTCGGTCCGTTTTCGCGCGCGCTGCATGAACTGAAAGTTGGCGACCAGGTCGGCTGGCGCGGACCGTTCGGCCGCGGATTTGATTTGAGCGGCGCAGGGGAAGCGCTCTTGATCGGCGGCGGTTATGGCATCGCCGCGCTCTACTTTGCCGCGAGCGAACTGCGAAAGCAGAACGGCGAAATCACCGTCGCGATGGGCGGGCGCGCGGCGCACGACCTCCTGTTCGAGTCGCGTCTGGGCGCGCTCGGCGTGCGCGTGGATATCGCCACCGAGGATGGCTCGCGCGGCACGCGCGGTTTCGTCACCGCGGCGGCGCAAGACGCGCTCATCCGCGCTAAGCGTATCCTCGCGTGCGGACCTGAAGCGATGCTGGTCGCGGTGATGAAACTCGCCATCGCGAAAAACATTCTCGCTCAGCTTTCAGTTGAACGCTATATGAAATGCGGCTTTGGGATTTGTGGACAGTGCACCCTCAGCGGCAAACTCGTTTGTATCGACGGTCCGGTCTTCACGGCGCAAGAATTGTCGCGCTTGCCGGAGTTCGGCCGTGTCCACCGCGATGCAAGCGGCGCGGCGCATTTCTTCCAGGGAAGCGGCGCGCGCAGAATCTAGTGGGCAGCGCGACAGTAGGACCGTAGACAGTGAACAGTCAACCAAATCGTCTACTTGTTCGCAACGGTATGATCGTTACGCCCGACGAAATATCTCGCGGCGACATTCTGATCGTCGGCGAGAACATCGCACGCATCGCTCCCCACATTGACGACGCGAACGCGCGCGTCATCGACGCGAGCGGTCTGCATATCCTGCCGGGCTTGATCGACGCGCATGTGCATCTACGCGACCCAGGCGCAACGCACAAGGAAGATTTCGCGACCGGCACGCGCGCCGCGCTCGCTGGCGGCGTGACCACCGTGCTCGACATGCCGAATAATCCGCAGCCGACGACGAGCCGCGCCACGCTGGAAGAAAAACGAGTTATCGCACGCGCGCAGGCAGTGTGTGATTTTGGATTCTTCATCGGAGCGACCGCGGAGAACGCGAACGCATGTGGGAGTGTGGGAGCCGTCGGAGTCAAGATGTATATGGGCGCGTCGACCGGTGATCTCCTCGTCACTGAATTCGACGCGCTCTACCAACACTTTGCGGCGCGCTCGAATTTGCCCATCGTCGTGCACGCCGAGGACAACGACGCGCTGAAATTCTTCGCGAGCGACCCCGCGCGCACGCGGCACTCGGCGCGGCGTCCGCCGATCAGCGCCGCGCTGGCGGTCAGCCGCGCGCTCGCGCTCGCGGAAGAAACGGGGCGCCCTTTGCACATTGCGCATCTTTCAACCGCGCGCGAAATCGAGTTGGTGAAAGCGGCAAAGACGCGCGGCGTAAACGTGAGTTGCGAAGTCACGCCGCAGCATCTGTTCCTCAGCACCGACGACGAGGAACGCCTCGGCGCGTTCGGCATCGTCAATCCGCCGCTGCGTTCGCCGGACGATGTGCGCGCGTTGTGGGAGAATTTGCGGCACACCGATCTGATCGCAACCGATCACGCGCCGCATACCGTCGCGGAAAAGCAATCAGCCAAGCCGCCGTCCGGGATGCCGGGACTGGAGACGATGCTGCCGCTTTTGCTCACCGCCGTAAGCGAGAAACGATTGACACTGCAAGACCTCGCGCGGCTCACAGCGCGCAACCCCGCGCGTGTCTTTCAGCTCGCGCGCAAGGGCGAAATCGCAGCCGGCGGCGATGCTGACTTGACGTTCGTTCGAGTGGACGAAGAATATGTCTTGCAGAAACCGTGGCAGACGAAATGCAACTGGTCGCCGTTCGAGGGGCGGCGAGTGCGCGGCAAAGTCACGCGTGTGTTTTTGCGCGGACGCGAGGTGATGACAAATAGCGAGGTGTCGGCGCCTCCAGGGTGGGGCAAGGAGATCGGTTTGACGGCAGTGTTTGAATAAGGTAGAATTATAATGTCGGGTGTTCGAGAAGTGAGGTGAATTTGATGAGCGCGATCAATCAGACTGTAGTTAGCGTGACGCCGCCCCAAGAGAAACCGCGGGTGACCGGCGATGAATTGTTCGCGATGGGCGACATCGGACCGTGTGAACTTGTCGAAGGAGAAATCATCAAAATGTCACCGACCGGAGATAAACACGGCAACATCGAGAGCAACATTGACTTTGCGCTCAAACAGTTTGTCCGGCAGCACAAACTGGGGCACATTCGAGTCGGCGAGATAGGCATTTACATTCGACGCAAACCGGATACAGTCCGCGGCGCGGATGTCGCGTTCATCTCCAACGAGCGCTATGCCCAACGCGGCGCATCCGGCTTTCTCGACGTTGCCCCCGATCTGGTCGTTGAGATCATGTCGCCGGATGACCGTTGGAGCGCGGTGATGAAAAAGCTGGGCGAATATTTCTCGATTGGCGTGCGGCTGGCATGGGTCGTCGACCCCGACACGGAAAGTATCTATGCCTATCGCTCGCTCACCGATGTCCGGCATTTCGCAAAGAACGCTGCGCTCCCCGGCGACGACGTGTTGCCCGGATTCAGCATAACCGTCGGAGAGTTTTTCGCGGACTAGTGGTTGGACGCTCAACGGGACAGGCGGTCTGCCTGTCCCGTTTTGTTTTTCAAATCGATCGCTCGATACGCAAACCACTAACTGCCTTTCACCGCTTCAACGATTCGCGGCAGCGCGATCGCCACATCCTCGCGCAGCACCACCGCCGCGTACGCGTCCGCAATCGTGGAAGACTTGTTGACGATGATGAGCGCAGCGCCATTCTGCTTGGCGACGAGCGGCAGATCCGCCGCGGGCGCCACTTCCAACGACGAGCCCGCGACAAGCATCACATCGCACGTCTTGGACTCTTGCTCCGCTTCGTACAGCACGCTCACCGGCAGCATCTCGCCGAACAAGACCACATTCGGTTTCATCACGCCGCCGCAAACTTCGCACCTTGGCATCGTTCCATCCGCAATGAATTTTTCCATCAGCGGCTGCGCCGGCGCCATGTGATAACAACGGATGCATGTCGCCTCGCGCATGTGACCGTGAACTTCCAGGACGCGCTTGGAGCCGGCGCGCTGATGCAGATTGTCGATATTCTGCGTGAGGATCGCATGGATTCTTCCCATCGCTTCAAGTTCAGCCAGCGCGCAATGCGCCGGGTTCGGCTGAGCGACCATCATTTTTTGCGAGAGCGGCTTGACCCAATCGTAGAACCCTTGCGGGTGCTCCACGAAACCCCAGAACGACGCAACGCTCATCGAGTCGGACTGCTCCCACAAGCCCGAACCGGGCGAACGAAAATCGGGGATGCCCGACGGCGTGGAGATCCCCGCGCCTGTCAGAGCAACGGCGTGCTTGGCGTTCCGAATAAGTTTCGCCGCCTGTTGGATCTTTTGCTCGTTTACCATTCCAGACTCTTCTACCCCGGATTCATTTCGATGGTCTCACCACCGGCAACGCGGTGCGAATACCGCGTCGTCTCCGGTAATCGATAACGCGTGCAGCAAGCCAGCACCAGCTCGATCGCGCGTGGCAAGCTGACGCGATGACCCACGCTGACGTAGACCGGCTTGGTCTCCGCGCGCGTTCGCACTGCCGCGCCGATGCGCTCGCCATGATCCAGCAGCGGCGTCCACGCGCCTACTCGATCCTCTGGCTCATTCGCCGCGCCGCACAGGATCGCTTTGGCGCACCCGATGGTTGGTCGATCCAACAGCACTCCGAGATGACAGGCGATGCCGGCGCGCCGCGGGTGGGCGCGGCCATGTCCATCGACGATCAGAATATCCGGAATCGTTTTCAATCGCCGCAGCGCACGCAAGACGACTGGCGTTTCGCGGAAGGAGAGCAATCCCGGAATGTACGGGAACCGGACACGCGCGCGCGCGACGGCACATTCCACCGGCTGGAGCGCCGGGAAACTCAGCACCACCACCGCCGCGCGCGCGGTTTGGTTCCCCGCGCCTTCAAAACCCACATCGACGCCGGCGACGAAACGAATCGGCGTTGATCGATCCCGTTCGATCACGCGCGCCGCCAACTCGCGTTGAACTTGCATGGCTTGCTGCGGCGTCACGTTCCAGCGCGGCGCGGAGGAAATCTGCACGGCGAACCTCACCGGCTTCGATTATACTGCGTTCGGCGCGGCTTGACAAGAACAAGTTTTGGAATAATATATAAGCGCATATTTATACATCGACTGGCGACATTCGCGGCGAGCGCATCGATATGGAAGTCCGAGTCCTCAGAGAGTTGCATGAATACTATTTGGCGTTGAGCGATGCGACGCGCCTGCGCATTCTCGAGCTGCTGGCGCGGCGCGAGCTGACCGTGTCCGAGATTGCGCGCGGGCTGCGGATGAGCCAGCCGCTAGTCTCGTGGCACCTGCGTCGTCTGGTACGTACCGGCTTGATCAAGATGCAGCGCGAGGGCCGCGAAGTGCGCTGCTCGCTCAACCGCCCGCGTATGCTCGAATACGAACGCGAATTTGATTCCATGATCGCGAGTCAATAGTCTAAACCCAAGATTCTTTCGGAGGTCGCTGTGCCAAAATCCCGCAAACGCAAGGTGCGCGTCGCCATTATCGGCGTGGGCAACTGCGCGAGCAGTTTCGTGCAAGGTGTGCATTACTATCAGGACGCCCCGGTGGATGCCGCCGTCCCGGGCTTGATGCACACGGTTCTGGGCGAGTACCACGTCGGCGACATTGAGATCGTCGCCGCGTTCGACATCGACAAGAACAAAGTCGGCAAAGACGTCGCGCAAGCTATCTACACCAAGCCGAACAACACCTACAAATTTGCCGACGTGCCGAAACTCGGCGTGCCGGTGCATCGCGGTATGACGCACGACGGTCTGGGCAAGTATCTTTCGGAGATCATCGAGAAAGCGCCGGGTCCCACGGACGACGTGGTCGGTATCTTGAAAGAAAACAAAGTCGATGTGGTCATCAACTATCTCCCGGTCGGTTCGGAAGAAGCGACCAAGTGGTACGTCGAGCAAGTGCTGGAAGCCGGCTGCGGGCTGGTCAACTGCATTCCGGTCTTCATCGCGCGCGAGAAATATTGGCAAAAGCGGTTCGAGGAACGCGGCTTGCCCATCGTCGGCGACGACATCAAGTCGCAGGTCGGCGCGACCATTACGCACCGCGTCCTGACGCGGCTGTTCGCCGATCGCGGCGTGCGACTCGATCGTACCTACCAATTGAATTTCGGCGGCAATACCGATTTTTTGAACATGCTGGAACGCGAGCGGCTGGAATCGAAAAAGATTTCAAAGACGAACGCGGTGACTTCCATGCTCGATTACAAACTTGACCCGGACAATGTTCACGTGGGTCCGAGCGATCACGTGCCGTGGCTGACGGATCGCAAATGGTGCTACATCCGGATGGAAGGGACGACTTTTGGCGATGTGCCGCTCAACCTGGAACTGAAGTTGGAGGTGTGGGATTCGCCGAACAGCGCCGGCGTGGTGATCGACGCGGTGCGCTGCGCCAAGATCGCGCTCGATCGCGGCATGAAGGGCGCGCTCGTCGCGCCCAGCTCGTACTTTATGAAGTCGCCGCCGAAACAATTCCCGGACGACAAGGCGCGCGAGATGGTCGAGGAGTTTATCGCCAAGTGATCGTGATCTATTGGCTCTGGCGTTTCGGAATGTTCCTCACTGCCGCCGCGCCGCGCCGGGTGAGTCTGGCGATCGCCGCCGCCCTCGGCAACAGCGCCTACTATCTGATGCCGATGCGGCGCGCGGTGGCGAAAGATAATTTCGCGCACGTCCTGGGCAAGCCGCCCAGCGCTCCAGAGGTCCGCCGCGTCGCTCGGCGCGCGCTGCGCAACTACGTCTGCTACCTACGCGATGTGATGATCTATCCGCGGCTGTCCACCGCGGAACTGGACCGCCGCGTCACCATTCACACGCCGGAGCATTTCGAGGAAGCGCTCGCGCTGGGCAAAGGCGCGATCATCGTCAGCGCGCATTTCGGCAACATGGACATGCCGAGCGCGATCCTGGCAACGCGTTTCAAGCCCATCGCGCTCGTCAGCGAAACGCTGCGCCCGCCGCAACTGATGAACTATCTCACGAAGATTCGCGGCGAACGGAATGTGAACATGCACCCGTACGACCGCGCGCCGCGCAAGATCATCGAAGCGCTGCGGCGCAACGAGATGACCGCGTTTCTGATCGACTTTGGCGTGACGCATCATTTCGACATCAATACGGTGCCGGTAGACTTTTTCGGTACGCTCACCAATTTTCCGTCCGGTCCCGCGCAACTTTCGATGCTGACCGGCGCGCCGATGCTGGTAGGCAATGCGTACGTGGACGAGGATCGGCACATCCACGTCAGCATCGAACCGCCGCTCTTTGTGGCGCACACCGGCAATCGGCAAAAAGATTGGCAGGAAGCGATGCAACAGGTCGCGCGGCGGATGGAGGAATTTATCCGGGCGCATCCGGACCAGTGGTACGTTTTCAGACCGATGTGGCGCAAAGACCGAGACGCGGAGAAGCACCCGGCAGCCGCGCTCTTCAGTTCCTAGCTTCACTACCGAAACCCCACCATGGCTTACTACTTTTATCGTTTCGCCGCGTTCGTCTGCCCACTTCTTCCCGCGAAATTTGGCTATTGGCTCTTCGCTCGCTTCGGCGACCTGGCTTTTTTGTTCACGGCGAAAAAGCAAGGGACGTACTTTTACAATCTGCGCCGCGTCCTCGGCGATCAAGCCACGCCCGCGCAAATCAACGCCGTCGCGCGGCGCGGCTTCCAGAACCTGTTCAAGAATTATTTCGATCTCTTCCGCTGGCACCACGTGACGAAAGACGTGCTGCGCAAACAACTCGCGGGCATGTATGGCTTTGAGCATCTCGAGAACGCATTGAACCAGGGCAAGGGCTTGATCGCGGGTTCGGGACACTTTGGCGCGTGGGACCTAATCATCAATCTGACCGCGGTTTATCTGAATCGGCAGGTCATCGTCCCGAACGAGCGCATCAAACCGGAGAAACTGTTCCAGTACATTCTCGCGCTCCGCCGTAGCCAGGGGATCGAGATGGTTCCGCTCGACGTAGCGCCGCGCGCGCTGATCAAGGCGCTCCGCGACAAGCAGATGGTGGGACTGGCGTACGATCGCGATCTCACTCAGACCGGCCCGCTCGTCACATTTTTTGGCGCGCCGACGCAAATGCCGGATGGCGCGGTGCAGCTCGCGCTCAAATACGGCGCGCCGGTCATCGTGGGATTTTCGGTTCGGCAGCCAGACAATCGCTGCGCGGTGTACATCGAGCCGGCGATGGAATTTGAAAAGACCGGCGACACGGCGCGCGATATTCAGGTCGGCGTCCAGCGCATCGCGGCGGTGTTGGAGAAATACATCCGACAGTACCCCGATCACTGGCTGATGTTTCAGAAGATCTGGTACGCGTAGCGCGTGGCGTGGGGCGAAGTGCAGTCTAGGTTTTCGCCCCTCGCCCTACGCAATTCGCAGCTATGTTCAAACGCATCTTCAACCAGACCATGGCGGGCTACTGGATGTATCGCGTACTCGGCGCGAGCGTGCCGCTCATCCCGCCGCGTCTCGGCTACGCACTGTTTGGCTGGCTCGGCGTCCGCTTTTTCGGCTGGTTCGCCGACGCGCGCGAGCCGCTGCGCGACAATCTGCGGCATGTGCTGCCGAACGCCGCGCCGCGCGAGATCGACCGCGTCGCGCGGAACATTCTGCGGAATCATCTCAAGAATTATTACGATTTCTTCCGTTCGATCCGGCTCACCAAGGACGAGATCGCGAAACTCGTCCAGGTCAATGGCTTTGAGAATCTGACGAACGCGCTCGCACGCGGCAATGGCGTCATCTTCATCACGGCGCATTTTGGCAATCTTGATATCGTCGGGCAGACGTTCGCGATTCGCGGCTACGCGGTGACGACGCCGGCAGAGCATCTCAAGCCAGAGATTTTGTACCAGCGCATCGTCGCCACTCGCGCCGCGAAAGGGCTGACGATCATTCCGGTCGATGGTCCGCTCCTCGCGCTCGTGCGCGCGCTGAAGAAGAATCAGATCGTCGGACTCGCGTCCGATCTCGACGTGACCCGCAGCGGCATCGTCGTCCAGTTCTTCGATGCGCCAGCGCGTTTGCCGGATGGACACGTGCAGTTGGCGCTCCGCACCGGCGCGGCGCTGCTGCCGGCGTTTTCAATGCGCTTGCCGGACAATACATTTACCGCGACCGCCGAACCGGCAATCGAGTTACAAAACACCGGCAACTTCGACGCCGATGTGCGCGCCGGCGTGGAGCAAGTCACGCGCGTGCTGGAGAAATGGATCGGGCAGCATCCGGAGCAATGGGTGATGTTTCATCGAATCTGGAGGTTAGAGGGTTAGGTGGTTGGATAGTTGGGTGGTTGAGACAAACCACCTAACGTCCTGACGACCAAACCACCGTTCTTATTATGGGCAAAGCAGACATTCACATTCACACAACGCACAGCGACGGGATGGCAACTGTCGAGCAGGTGCTGGAATTTGTCGAGAACGAGACCGACCTCGATCTCATCGCCATCACCGACCACGATATGTTCGACGGCGCGGACGAGGCGCGCAATCTGGCGGCGCGGCGGCACTACCGATTTCAGGTGTTGACTGGCACTGAAGTCACCACACTCGAGGGCCACCTGCTGGCGCTTGGCATCGACAAGCCGGTGCGCTCGCTGCAACCTCTCGATAAAACTATCGCGCAGGTGCACGAACAAGGCGGCGTCGTGATCGCGCCGCACCCGATGAGCTGGATGATTCGCTCGATCGGTCGCAATGGTTTGCTCCGCATCCAGCGTCACCCCAACGCGACGATTCACTTCGATGGCTGCGAAACGCTGAATCCGTCGGTTGCCGGCAAAGTCGTGGCGCGGCAGGTGCGCGACCTGAACGACCGCGTTCTGAAACTCGCGGAAACCGGCGGCAGCGATTCGCATTTTTTGCTGACCATCGGCACTGCGACCACGGTGTACCCCGGCACGTCCGCGGAAGATTTCCGCCGCGCGCTCGCCGACAAGACGACCATCGCCGACGGACATTATTGGACGCGCAACGAAATGCGCTATCTGGCACGCGTCGGTCCCGCGCAGATGTTTCAGAGTCTGGTCAAACTACCCGTCAAGCACGTCCGCCGCGCCATCGGAAAAAAATGATGACACAGAAGGCGTTTCAGGATTATTATCCCGATCACACCAGCTACTGCTACGGCTGCGGTCGATTGAACGAGTATGGCTTGCAGATCAAAAGTTACTGGGACGGCGATGAAACCGTTTGCCGATTCAATCCGCGCCCGTACCACACCGCGATCCCAGGATACGTTTACGGCGGGTTGATCGCGTCGCTGATCGATTGCCACAGCACGGGCACAGCCGCCGCCGCGGCGTATCGCGCCGAGGGACGCGCGATGGACACCGAGCCGCCGCTCCGTTTTGTGACCGCATCGCTCAAGGTGGACTATGTGCGCCCAACTCCCATCGATACCGAATTGGAAGTGCGCGCGACCATCAAGGAAATCAAAGGTCGCAAGGTAGTCGTCGTCGCCACGCTGTCCGCCTATGGCGAGGTCTGTGCGCGCGGCGAAGTCGTGGCGGTGCAAATGCCGGAGCAGATGATCCCAAAATGAAAATCGCGCTCGTCTCACCGTACGATTATCCGTACCCCGGCGGCGTCACCGAACACATCTCGGCGCTCGACAAGCAATTTCGCGCGCTCGGACACGACACGCGCATCATCGCCGCGTCGAGCACGAACGAAGACGTGCTCGGCGAGCACATCATCAAGGTGAGCGGCGCGGTCTCGCCGGTGCGCTATAGCGGATCGACCGCGCGCATTACGCTCTCACCCCAGGTCTATCGCCGCGTCAAAAAGATTTTACGCGACGAAAAGTTCGACGTCGTTCACGTGCACGAACCCACCGTGCCCATTCTCTCGCTCGTTGTCCTGCGGCACTCGCATGCGCTGAACGTCGGCACCTTCCACGCATACCGCGAAACCAACGTGATGTACGAATATATGCGTCCGCTGCTCCAGCGCGTGTTCAATCGCCTGGACGGACGCATTTTTGTTTCCGACGCGGTGCGCGATTACGTCAGTCAGTATTTCCCGGGCGACTCGACGATCATCCCGAATGGAATCGACTGCGCGCGTTTTGCGTCCGACCTCCAGCCGATCGAGCAGTTCAACGACGGGCGGCCGAATATTTTGTTCGTCGGACGGATGGACGCGCGCAAGGGCTTGCGCTATTTGCTACGCGCCTTTCCGTACATCAAGGAAGCGGTGCCGGACGCGCGGCTGATCGTCGTCGGCGCATTCAGCGATAAGGACAAGGCGCCGTTCATCCGCTATGCGCGCACGAACAAACTGCACGGCGTCCATTTCGTCGGCTATGTCTCGCCGGAGGAACTGCCGCGCTATCATCGCACCGCCACGGTCTACTGCGCGCCGAACACCGGCTTCGAGAGTTTCGGCATCGTCTTGCTGGAAGCGATGGCGTCCGGCTTGCCGATCGTCGCGAGTGACATCGCCGGGTTTCGCTCGGTGCTGGAGGATGGCGCGGAGGGGCTGTTCGTTCCGCCGCAGGACGAGCGAGCCATCGCGCGCGCGGTCATCGCGCTCTTGGGCAACCCGGCGCGGCGCGCGGCAATGGCAGACTGCGGCAAACGCAAAGCCGCGCGATACGATTGGAGCATTATCGCGCAGCGCGTGCTGGATTATTACGATGAACTCATCGCGACGCAGCCGGCGCTGAAAGCAAAATCCTCGGCGGGCAAGCGGCGCATCATCCGCGTCCGTCACTTGCTCGATTGGCGGCGTTTGCGCTATCGCCGGAAGGCGGCGGCATGAGCGCGTTTGCCGATGTCGTTATCGTCGGCGCGGGGGTGATGGGATGCAGCGCCGCGTTTCATTTGGCGGCGCGCAAGGGACCGCGCGTCGTCGTGATCGAAAAAGGCGCACTGGCGTCCGGCATGACCAAACGCAGCGGCGCGCTGATTCGGACGCATTATCCGTTCGAGCCGGAAGCGCGGCTCGCCCTCGCGAGTCTGCGCGTGTGGCAAAACTGGAAAGACCAGGTTGGCGGCAGTTGCGGCTTTACGCCAACGGGTCTCGTGACCACCGCGAGTGAAGCGAATGCCGCGCAGTTGCGGAGCGAGGTCGAGATGCTGCGCGGTATTGGCGTCAACACGCGCATCGTTTCCGCCGATGAACTGCGCGCGCTGCAGCCCGCCGCGCGCAGCGACGATGTGGCGCTGGCGGCGTACGAGCCGGACGCCGGCTTCGCCGATCCGGTCGCGGCGACGCAAACTCTCGCCGCGCGCGCCAAAGACCTCGGCGTCACGTTCAAGACCGGCACGTACGTGAAATCGATCCTGGTCGATCACGGACGCGTCACCGGCGTCGATACGAATGTTGGGCTGATCGAAACGCTCACGGTCATCGTAATGGCGGGACCCTGGTCGGATCGATTGTTGCATCCGCTCGGCGTGGAGTTGGGGCTAGAATTCCGGCGCGCCGAGGTCGCGTTCTTCGATCGCCCGGCGGAATTGAAAGCCGGGCACGCGGCGTTTATCGATACGATCACTGGCGCGCATTTTCGTCCGCACCCATTCGGACTGACGATGGCCGGACTCAATACGCCGCCACCCGAGCCGCTGAAAAACCCGGACCAGTTCGATGAAACCGTCTCGCCGGAAGCGGCTGCCGACGTGCGGCAGCGCATCGCCGCGCGGCTACCCGCGCTGGCAAACGCGCGCTTTACGCGCGGTCATGCGGGCATCTACGATATGACCGCGGACGGTCATGCCGGGTTGGGTCACGCGCCCGGGATTCACGGGCTTGTCGTCGCGGCGGGATTCAGCGGCGACGGGTTCGCGCTCGCGCCGGCGGTCGGCGCGTGCATCAGCGAATTGATCGCGGACGGTGAGGCGCGATCGGTAGATTTGAGCGCGTTCCGGCTGGAGAGGTTCGCTGAGAGTAAACACGTAGACAAGTAAACAAGTAGACAGGGCAGCGTCATGCGTGCTTTGTCTCCGTGTCTCAGTACATCACAATTTGGGCGAGGAGCCAGCGCTCTCTAGCGCGGCGGCGCCAAAACCAAGCGATTCCGTGACATAGGCGGCGTTACCCGGGCATGACTGTGGCGCATGGCTGTGGCGCACTTCGCCACAGTCACACCACAGCCACGTTCCCACCAGGGCAAGTGGAGAACGCCTTCTCCTCAAATCTGTGCTGTACTGGGTCTACCTGTTTCCTATACTGCACACGGGCACTCATTGCGGTTTTGGCAATCCCCCACTTGGGGAGTAGGGCGGATTCGTAATCCGCCCCCGCGAGCGGGATTGCGAATCCCGCTTACTCACTTCGCGGTCATAAAGCGCAATCCATGAGCGTGTCCGGTATACCAACGAGGTTTCATTGCTGAGCAATCTAGTGCGCCAGCGCGCACAATCCGTCTTGAACGCCATTGCGCGCGGACTGGGCGCGTTGGGACTCACACCGAACATGCTGACGCTCATCGGCTTTTTCGCGATGTGCGGCATCGGCGTCGTACTGGCGTTGGGCAATTTCGCGCTCGGCGGCGCGCTCATCGTCGCGGCAGGCATCTTCGACGCGCTGGACGGCTCGCTGGCGCGGCTGACGAACCGCGTGACCAAGTTTGGCGCATTCCTCGATTCGACGACCGACCGCTTTGCCGAAGGCGCGGTGTACCTCGGAATCATGTATTGGTTCTTGCAACAACGCGGCATGGTTTTCGTCGCGTATCTGGTTTTCCTCACGCTGCTCGGATCGCTGATGGTGAGCTACGCGCGCGCCCGCGCCGAAGGCATCGGCGTCGAAATGAAAGAAGGGCTGATGACGCGTTTCGAGCGCATCGCCCTTCTGGTGATCGGACTGCTGCTGACCGCCGCGTTCGGCGACGCGCCGATCTTGATCGTGCTAGCGATTCTCGCCGTCTTCACCAACCTCACGGCGGTGCAGCGGATGTGGTTGGTCTATCGCGCGACAAGATAGGGACGAGCCGGCGACTTGTCTCTGTTAATTCGATGTAACCGTTCAGGTACGGTCACAATTCGATTACCACAAATCAACAATTGTCCAATTGCCTTGCGTGATGTCCAGAGTGCAGCCGTTGTACTTGCCACAATCAATTTTGGTTCCGGGCACATTGGCGGAAAATGAATAGTGCCCGGGCGGCAAGTTCCATTGCTGGTTTCCTCCATCCTTAGCAAGGTGCATCGTATTGCCGGTATTGCCGCTGAGGGTGAACGTCGCGTCCTGCCCAAAATGATTGATCACGACTGCCGCACCAACGCCGGAGGGCATCCGTTGACACGCCGAACAACCCGGTGGCGGTGCGCCCGGAGGCAATGGCAGACAAGTGTAGATTAACTCAGTTTCTTGTGGCGAGGCAGGGCGTTTGTTTTGCTGAATCTCCTGCACCGCTTGCGCGCCAATCTTTTGTTCGAGACACTGCCGCTGCTCAGCCGTGACTCCTCCTTCGGGAATGGGACCGACAGCCGCTTGCTGTCCCGGGAGTCCTGTAGGTTTTGGCGCTGCTGTTCCAGCGGGCGGCGGCGGTTGCGTTGCTTGTGGAAGTATAGGTGGGCTGACCGGCGTTCCTAAAGATTGGGTGGGCAAAGGCGTCACGGTCGGCGGAACCGGTGTCGGTGTTGGTGGAACAAGCGTCGCGGTCGGCGGCACTGCTGTCGCTGTGGGCGGCATGGGTGTCGCGCTTGGGATCGCCGTCGGCGGCAAGGGTGTGGGCGCAGCGGCGCATCCAACGATCACTGGCACGATCAAGAGCGTAACTGCAAAAGCAAAGACGGTTCGCATTTTGTCCCTCCTTGGACTGTTGTCGTGAAACGATGGAAAACAAAAACGCCCCTCCGATTTTCGAAGAGGCGTCCAACACCCCAGGACTGATTCAAACCTTCACTGGTATTCTAACGCGTTTCCTGTGGTTGTCAATCATTTTCAGGTAAATTCCGGGTTGAGGTTGCCAAGCATTGGAAAAACCGTCGCTGCCTCGTTACAGCCACCCGTATCGTCTGCTCCTTGTCCCGGCAATTCAAGTCCTCCGTGGTCGACCCTCTTCGATCAGCCGCGACGCCGCGCTGCTCCTCCGCGGCGCACACCCCGCTCCGCGTGTTCTAAATTCTGAAAACATCCCAGCGGATTCGCCATTCGTCCTCGCGCTCAATCACTACGACCGCGCAGGTCTTGCCGCGTGGTGGGGCGCTGCGACGATCATTTGCGCGATCGCCGCGCGTCGCACGCGCGAGCCGCGTGACATTCATCTCGCGATTACGCGCGAGTGGTGGTACCCGCGCGGCATCGGGCGCGCGATCAAACAGCCGCTGACCAATTGGTTCTTCGGGCAAATCGCACACGCGTACGGGTTGATCCGCCTGCCGCCGGTGATCAGCCACCAAGATTTTCGCGGCGAGGGCGCGCTCGCGATCCGCCGCGCGCTCGCGCTGACGCGTGCAGGTCCGCCGCAGTTGGTGGGGCTTGCGCCGGAGGGACGAACGGGAGACAATCTATCGCTCTGCCATCCGCCCGCCGGCGCGGGGCTGTTTCTGTTGATGCTTACGCACGACGCGATTCCGATCCTACCCGGCGGAGTGTACGAGGATGAAGCGCGTGCGCTCACCGCAAATTTCGGCGCGCCGTTTCGATTGTGCGACGCACGCAAGTTGTCCCGCGCAGAACGCGACGCCGACGCCGCGCGGCAAGTGATGGTTCAGATCGGCAAGCTGCTGCCGGAAAGAATGTGGGGCGCGTACCACGAGGAGATCCAAAAGGCGTAGACATTGGAAAACGAAACCTACGAAGGGGAACAAAAACCGCGAAAGGAAGAACGCACGCTCCTCTTTCGCGGTTTTAGAGACCTCGGTCGGGGCAACCCTGTGTGGTTGCCCTGTTGTTGTGTGGTTGCCCTGTTGTTGTGTGGTTGCCGAATCGGGCGATCACATAGGATCGCCCCTACAAGGACCGCAACGCAAACGCCCGCTCCGATCTCTCAACCGAAGCGGGCGTCTCACATTCTACTTTTCCGCGAGCACCTTTTTGAATTCTTCGTTCAGCGCTGGCACCACATCGAACAGATCGCCGACGATGCCATAATCCGCGACCTTGAATATCGGCGCGTCCGGGTCTTTGTTGACCGCGACGATGACTTTCGACGACGACATACCGGCGAGGTGCTGGATCGCGCCGGAGATGCCGAGCGCGATGTACAACTTGGGCGCAACCGTCTTGCCGGTCTGTCCGACCTGCGTGCTGTAATCGATCCAGCCCGCGTCGACCGCCGCGCGCGACGCGCC
>JBBIJS010000027.1:0-18490 GCA_037445855.1 Chloroflexota bacterium
GCGCGCAGACGCGGCTGGATCGAATTGTAGCGTACATTGCCGACGATGTAAAGGTAATCGATCTCGGCTGCGGCAATGGACGGCTCGCCGAGCGGCTGGAGCGCGAGGGGCGGCGCGTGAATTATCTCGGCGTGGACTCGTCGCGTGATCTGATCGCACTGGCGGTCGCGCGTACGCCGAATCTCCATCGCGTGACGGCAGAGTTTGTCGTCGCCGACATCGCGTCGCCGCGCTGGCACGCCGCGCTGTCCCCGGCAGCGTTCGATCTCGCGGTCGCGCTGGCGGTCTTGCATCACGTGCCCAGTTTTGAGCTGCGCGTCCAGACGCTCCAAAGCATTCACGCGTTGATGAAACCGGGCGGCAGCGTCATCCTGACGAATTGGCATTTCGAACGGAACGAACGATTGCGCAAGAAAGTGGCGCCGTGGCAGACGGTGGGAATCGACGAACGCGGCTTGGAGCCGGGCGACGCGCTGCTGACCTGGGAGCGCGGCGGCGTGGGCTATCGCTATTGTCACTTGCTGACGATGTCCGAAGTTCAACGGATCGCGGAGCAAAGCGGATTTCAAGTCACCGAACAGTTCTACGCCGATGCGGATTTGAATCTCTACAGCGTGCTGAGAAAAACAGGCGGGAAAAAGCAGTTGGCAGACTCGCGTCCGTGAAATTCTGTGGCAAAAAGGATTTGCCTACGGCACACATCGTTTTCTTCATTCACTAACTTCTTAATCGCTCCTCATCTGTCTCTAATCTCGCGGCGCTATACTCTTTGCGAGATGGGGGATGTCGTAACGAGCGGAGCATAAGGCTGCGAATTTCCTGGACTGGGCTGTTATCAGACGCAAGGACATTCCCTGCCGGGAGGGACAAGTCCTGTCTCCCTTCTCAATCTGACTTCATCTTTCTTCCTCCTTACCCCCCTGAGGCGCAACGCGCTGTGGCTGTAGAGTCGCAGCGCGTTGACGCGTCTATCGATGCGCGCTATAATCAGCCCACGTCTTTTTTGAGGAGGGTTGATGCGCGATCGGACCACCCCATTGATCGAAACCTTCGCGACCATTGCCGCGCCCGAAGAGTTTGCGCTTTCGCCCGACACCGCCGCGGTCGCGTTCACGCGCGAGGTCAGCGGCTATTCCCAAATCTTCACCCTGTCGCTCGAGCGCGCGGGCTGGCACAGCCAGCTCACGGCGGGACTGGAGGATTGCTCCGAGCCGCACTGGTCGCCCGATAACAAGCAGCTGGTCTTTGTCCGCGGCGCGGCGCTTTGGATCGTTCAGGCGGACGGGACGGGCGCGCGCGCGTTGACCGATCACCCCGCCGGCAATACCGAGCCGCGCTGGTCGCCCGATGGCGCGCGCATCGCGTTTTGTTCGCGGCGGCGCGGTTGGGAGCATCTGTGGACGATCGCGCCCGACGGCAGCGCGCTGACGCAAATCACCCGCGGCGAGTCCGACTCCGTCGATCCGGTTTGGTCGCCGGATAGCAAGTGGCTCGCGTTCTGCTCGGTGCGCGAAGACGATTTGATGACGCGGGGCATCTATCTCGTTTCCGCGGATGGCGGCGAAGAGACGCCCGTGACGCCGCGCGGCTGCTGGAGCGGCGCGCCGCATTTCTCCCCCGATGGTCGGACGCTGGCGTATCTGTCCGATCACGACGGTTGGTTCCATGTCTATCTGTATGATCTGTCGACGCGCGCGACGCGTCAACTTACTTGCGGTCAAGTCGAGGACGGCGGTCCGTACTTTTACAATGTCGATCCCCACGGCGGTCCGATCTTTTCGCCGGAGGGCAAGCAGGTCGCTTTCATCCGGCACCGCGAGGGTAGGTTTGACGTATGGATTGCGGAGCTCGCGGCGGGCGCAGCGCGCCGCGTCGCGCGCGCGGACGGGCATCATCGGATCGTCGGCTGGGTCGATGCGAAAACACTGGCGGTGACGTACGATAGCGCGGCGCGCCCGCCGGATCTGTGGCGGCTGTCCATCGACGGCGCCGCGCAGCCACTCACCGATTCGCGCGCGGCAGAACTGCGCGGCGACGCCGAGATCGCGCCCGCGTGGATTTCCTATCCCGCGCGGGACGGCTTGACGATCCACGCCGCGCTGTTCCGTTCCCGCGGCGAAAAAGAAACGCGCGCGCCGGCAGTGCTCTTCTTGCATGGCGGTCCCAACTTTGAGTTCGGCGACTTTTACTATCCGTTGCCGCAAATTCTCGCGCACGAAGGCTACGTCGTGCTCGCGCCGAACTTTCGCGGCAGCACGGGGTACGGCACCGCGTTTCGCCACGCGAATTTTCGCGAGTGGGGTCACGCCGACGCGTTCGATGCGATCGACGGTGCGCGCTGGCTCGCCGCGCAAGACTATGTCGCGCCCAATCACATCGCGGTTGTCGGTCCGAGTTACGGCGGCTATCTGACGCTGAGCGCGCTGACGCTGGCGCCGGAGCTGTTTTGCGCGGGCATCGATCTGTACGGCGATTCGGAGATCGCCGAGTCGTATCGGCATGGCGACCGGTACGGTCGGCTGGATCTCAAGCGGCAGATGGGTACGCCGGAAGAAAACCCGGCGGGTTATCGGCGCGGCTCGCCGCTTTATCTCGCAGAGCGGATCCAAGCGCCGCTGTTGATCCTTCACGGCGAGGACGATATGCTCGTCGTTCCGCTGATGAGCGACAAGATGATCGAGGCGCTCAAGATCGAGGGCAAGTATTTTGAATCGCATTTCTACAAATCCGAAAGTCACGGTTTCGAGAAACCAGAGAATCGGAAAGACGCGTGGGAACGGATCGTCAAGTTCTTGAATCGACACTGCAAAAATGAAAAATGAGCAAATGACAAAGGGTGAACGAGCAAATGACAAATCCAACTTCCAGCTTCCAAACTCTCTCCAGACTCATCGTCGACGCGCACCAGGATATCGCGTGGAACAAGCTCGCGCTCCAGCGTGATTTCTTTGAGAGCGTCGCGGACAAGCGCGCGCAGGAGGGCGCCCAGCCGGCGCACGGCGAGGGCAGCGCGGTGGTCGGCTTGCCGGAATTGCTCGCCGGCAACGTGCGCGTGATCTTCGCCACGCTCTACGTCGCGCAAGCCAGACCCGATCGCACCGGCTGGGGCAAGACGTACAGCACGCCGCAAGAAGCGCACGATCAGGCGATGGAGCAATTGGCGTACTATGTGATGCTCGCCGCCGATCCGCGCGTCGCGCTGATCACCACGCGCGGCGATTTGGACCGCGTGGTCAACGCCGACACGCCGCGCGTCGGCTTGGTCTTTTTAATGGAAGGCGCGGATCCGATCGTCGCGCCGGAGCAAACGTCCGAATGGTTCGACGCGGGCGTGCGCGTCATCGGTCCGGCGTGGAGCCAGACGCGCTATTCCGGCGGGACGCGCGCGCCCGGTCCGCTCACCGACCTCGGTCGCGCGCTGATGCCGCAGCTCGAACGCGCGGGCATGATTCTCGACACGTCGCACATGGCGGAGCAGAGTTTCTTCGACGCGCTTGAACTTTTCCACGGCGCGGTCATCGCCAGCCACTCGAACTGCCGCGCGTTCGTCAATACCGATCGCCAACTAAGCGACGAAATGATCCGCGCGATCATCGCGCGCGACGGCGTAATCGGCGCGGTGATGTACAACAACTTTATTCAAGCGGACTGGGCGAAGACCGCGAAGAAAGATGCGGTGACGCTGGCGGATGTGGTCCGGCACACGCGGCACGTCTGCGATCTTGCCGGCGACGCGCGGCACGTCGGCATCGGCACAGATTTCGACGGCGGCTTTGGAATGGAATCGACGCCGCGCGAGATCGACACCGCCGCCGACCTGCAAAAGTTTGCGGACGCGCTGTCCGCGGCGTCGTTCAACGACGCGGACATTGCGAATGTTCTCGGTGGAAATTGGATTCGTTTGCTGCGGAGAGCGCTGCCCAAGTAGACGTAGTCGAAAGGAATTGAAGATGGCAAATGGACTGGTCATCCATGTGAATGGAAAAGAGCATCGTGTGCGAGCAACGCCGGACGCGCCGCTGCTTTACGTTCTACGCAACGAGCTGGGATTGAACGGTCCACAGTTCGGCTGCGGCAACGAGAACTGCGGCGCATGCACCGTCTTGCTCGGCTCGAAGGCGACTAAATCATGCAAGCTGCCAGTCTCCGATGCGACTAGCGGAACCATCACCACCTTGGAAGGATTGATGACCGATGGGGAATTGCATCCGGTCCAGCGCGCGTTCATCGAGGAACAAGCCGCGCAGTGCGGCTATTGCAGCAGCGGCATGATCATGGCAACTGCCGCGCTGTTGTGGAAGAATCCGCATCCAACCGACGAGCAGATTCGCCAGGCGCTCGACGGCAATCTGTGTCGCTGCGGCGCACACTTACGCATTCTCCGCGCCGTCACGCGCGCCGCTGCGCTTTTCGAGCAGGAAGGAGAGTGACCGGATGCCAGAGGAAAAACCAGAATGGGGCGAGTCCTGGGAAGAGGATTCTGCATGGAGCGAGACCGGCGCGATCAAAAAGGCGAATCAGGTGGACGACTGGCTGGCGATCGATCCAGACGGCGCCGTGACAGTCTTCAGCGGCAAGATCGATTCTGGGACCGGCGTGCAGACCGCGCTCGCGCAGATCGTGGCGGAGGAGCTCGACGTGCCGATGGAGCGCGTGCGGATGGTGATGGGCGATACCGCACGCACACCCGACGAAGGCATTACGGCGGGCAGCACGACGATCAAGTTCGGCGGATTTGCGCTGCGCCATGCCAGCGCCGAAGCACGGCGCGCGCTTTTGGAAATGGCATCCAATCGGCTTGACGCGGCGGTGGACGAATTGATTGTCCGCGACGGGGTGATTACCGTCAGCCACCATCCCGCGCAGACGCTCACCTACGCCGAGTTGATGGGCGGCAAGCGATTCAACCGCGCCATCACGCTCCATGCGCCGCTCAAGCCGCCGGCGGAATATCGCGTCGTTGGCAAGCCGGCGCCGCGCGTCGATCTACCGCTCAAGTTTACCGGCGCGCCCAGTTTCGTCCACAATGTACGAGTGCCGGGGATGCTGCACGCGCGTGTCGTCCGCCCGCCCAGCGCCGGCGCAGAACTCGTTTCAATCGACGAAACTTCAGTCCCCGACGCGCGCGTCGTCCGCCTCGGCAATTTCATCGGCGTGGCGGCAGAACGCGAGGAGCAGGCGGTGCACGCGGCAAAGCAGCTCCAAGTTAAATGGCGGGAGACGGCGCGCTTGCCCAAGATGGAGAAACTGCACGCGTTCATTCGCCGCCAAGCGACCTCCGACAACATCGTGCGCGAAGAAGGCAAGGTCGATTCGGCGCTCCGAAAGGCGACCACGCGCATCAAGGCAACGTACCAGCAACCCTTTCAAGCGCACGCCTCGATCGGTCCCTCCTGCGCGGTCGCCGATGTGCAGCCGGACCGCGCCGTAATCTGGTGCAGCACACGGGGCGTTTATCCTCTGCGCGATGCGCTGGCTGGTCTCCTGCAAATGCGCCCGGAACAAATACGCGTGACGTTTGTCGAAGGCGCTGGGTCGTATGGGCAAAATGGCTCGAATGATGTCGCCGCGGACGCGGCAATCCTGTCGCGCGCGGTGGGTAAGCCGGTGCGCGTGCAGTGGAGCCGTGAAGATGAATTCGCGTGGGAACCGTTAGCGCCCGCGATGGAGATGGAGGTGCGCGGCGGCTTGGACAAGCAAGGCGACGTGATCGCGTGGAGGTACGACGTATGGACCCCGCCGCACATCGCCGGCGCGGGTCTCCTCGCCGAGCAGCTGATCACCGGAAAACCGCCAGCGCCGCCCGATTGGTTCGGCGGCGGCGATCGAAACGCGCTGACCAACTATCGCATCCCGAATCAACGCGTGTGCGCGCACTGGTTGTCTAGCTTGCCGCTCCGGACATCGTCGATGCGTAGTCTCGGCGGCGCGGCGAACACCTTCGCCAATGAATCGTTCATCGACGAACTGGCTGCCGCCGCCAAGGTCGATCCGCTGGAGTTTCGTCTGCGCCATTTAGACGATCCGCGTGCGATTCAGGTGTTGAAAAGCGCGGCGGCGCGCGCGGGCTGGCGGTCGCCGCTTCCAGCTGGCGAAGGGCGCGGGATTGCCTTTGCGCGATACGAGAACGAAGAGGCGTACGTAGCAACCGTCGCGCAGGTGCGCGTGGACACGACGAGCGGAGAGGCGCGCGTCCAACGCATCGTGGTCGCGCACGATTGCGGATTGATCATCAACCCGGATGGACTACGAAACCAGATCGAAGGAAACGTGATCCAGTCCACGAGCCGCGCGCTCAAGGAACAGGTGACCTGGGACGATTCGCACATCACCAGTCTCGATTGGGAAAGGTATCCGATCCTCAAGTTCTCCGAGCTGCCGAACGTGGAGGTTGGGCTGATCGACCGTCCAGACCAACCGGCGACCGGCGCCGGCGAACCGGCGACCATCACCACCGCGCCGGCGATCGCGAACGCAATCTTTGCCGCGAGTGGCGCGCGCATGCGCGAGATTCCATTTACTCCAACGCGCGTCAAAGCCGCTTTGAGTTCGAGAATTGGAGAATCGAGCCGGTGATCATTTCGATTCAGCATCTCTGCAAGTATTACCAAGTGCATCAAAAAGAAGCGGGCTTGATCGGCTCGCTTAAATCTTTTGTAAGGCGCAAGTATACGGACGTCAAAGCGGTCGACGATGTGTCGTTCCAGATCGACGCGGGCGAGATTATCGGCTTTCTCGGCCCGAACGGCGCGGGCAAGACGACGACGCTCAAGGTTCTATCGGGATTACTCTATCCCACGCGCGGCAGCGTGCGCGTGCTGAGTTTCACGCCGAGCGAACGCCGCAACGCGTTCCTGCGCCAGATCACGCTCGTGATGGGGCAAAAGCAGCAACTCAATTGGGATTTGCCGGCGATGGAATCCTTTCTAGTCAACGCGGCGATCTATGAAATCCCGGAGAAACAGTACAAGCAAACGCTGGGAGAACTCACGGAACTATTGGAACTCGCGCCGCTGCTCAAAAAGCAAGTCCGTAAACTCTCGCTGGGGGAGCGGATGAAGTGCGAGCTGGCTGCCGCGCTATTGCATCTGCCGCAAGTCCTGTTCCTCGACGAGCCGACGATTGGGCTGGACGTGACGATGCAGACCAAGATTCGCCAGTTTATCGCCGAGTACAACGAGCGGTACAAGGCGACCGTTATCCTGACCAGCCACTATATGGCGGACGTGACCGCGCTGTGTCGGCGCGTGATTGTGATCGATCACGGCAAGCTGTTGTACGATGGCGACCTGCGCGCGCTTGCGGAGAAGATCGCGCCGCACAAACTCATCCGCGTCGAATTTTCCCGCGCGCTGAACGGCGAGCGGCTGGAGGATTACGGCGAGGTGGTCAAGACGCGCGGGCAGCGCGCCGATTTGCTCATTCCGCGCGACGCGGCGCCGGGAGTTGCCGCGCGGATGCTAGCGGAACTGCCGATCGCGGACGTGACGATCGAAGAGCCGGCGATTGAAGATGTGATCACGCGCGTGTTCGAACAAGCCGCGCGCGCGCGCGCGGAGCGTGGCGAAAGCGATGAGGATGAGGATGAAGACGAGTGACGAAAGACCGCTAACGGAGAACCCCGTCTTCCGTCTGGTTTGAGAGGAAATCGTGATCAGAAAGTATCTTGCCTTGTTGCGCCGCAGTCTCGCGGCGATGTTTGAGTATCGCGCCAGTATGTTGATCTGGATGCTGATCAACGTCATGCCGCTCGTGATGCTCGCCGTATGGTTCTCGATGTCCGAGGGCGGACCGATTGCGGGGTATACGCAGAGCGATTTCGTCTCCTACTATCTTTTGCTGGCGCTCGTCCAGCAAATGACGAGCGTATGGGTTATTTATGAGTTAGACTATGAGATTCGACACGGAGACCTTTCGATCAAACTCTTGCATCCGCTAAATCCGCTGCACGATTACCTTTCAAGCAATTTAGCGGACAAGGTCTTAAAGCCAGTCGTTTTGATTCCGCTGGCGCTTGGCGCTTGGCTGATCTTTCCCACGATGCATTATGAGTGGACGCCCATCCGAGTGCTTGTGTTGGTCGCGGCGATGATCGCGGCGTGGTTTATTCGATTCATGGCGCAGTACATTTTCGGTCTCCTCGCGTTTTGGATTTCTGATTCGATGACGCTGAACGACATTTGGTTCGCGCTCGCCGAGATGCTGGGAGGGATGATCGCGCCGCTCGACCTTTTTCCGCCGCCGGTGACGGCGGTTGCCCATTGGCTGCCGTTTCGTTTTATGCTGTCCTTCCCGGTGGAGATCGTGTCGGGACGATTGACCGCGACGGATTTAGCGGTCGGCGTTGCGACGATGCTATTCTGGGTCGGGCTGATCTTCGTCATCTATCGATGGGTGTGGCGGCGGGGCATTCGGCAGTTTAGCGCGTTCGGGGCGTAACATGCGTTATCTGAAACTACTGGGCATTTTTTACAAGTACTCGCTCGTCAGCGAACTGGAATACCGCGCCAAGTTTCTCGCCAACGTTTTCATGAGCGTCTTTTGGCTGGGCTGGGCTATTGTCAGCGTCGCGGTTTTCTTTCTGCATACCGACAAGATTGGCGATTGGACGTGGCCCGAAGTTTTGATGGTGGTCGCGCTCTTTACGTTTTTCAGCGGCGTGATGGAGGCGCTCTTGCGACCGAACGTGGGCGCGGTGCTCGATCAGATTCGCGACGGAACGTTTGATTTCGTCTTGACCAAACCGGTGAACGTCCAATTCATTGCGAGTCTGCGGAACATCGTCGTCTGGCGTCTGTCCGATGTGGTCATCGGTCTTGGCTTGATCGTCTATGCGATGTCGCAAATGCACGTTGTGCCAACGCTTGGGCAAGTCGTGCTCTTTGTCTGGATGCTGCTCGCGGCAACCGCCATCGTGTATGCGCTGTGGTTGATGATGGTTTCGCTCGCCTTCTGGTTTGTGCGGCTGGATAATTTTACCGAATTGTTCTACGGTTTCTATCAAGCCGGTCGTTATCCGGTGACGATCTATAACGGCGTCGTACGCGTCATTCTAACATTCGTCGTGCCGATCGCGTTCGTGACGACGTTTCCGGCGAGCGCGCTGCTCGGGCGAATCGATCAGACCACGACGATCATCGGATTTGCGCTGGCGATCGGGCTTTTCATCGTCTCGAATCGCTTTTGGACTTTTGCCATCAAGCACTATTCCAGTGCGTCGAGTTGAAGACCCGGGCTGTAAGATTTTGCGCGTGCCCACGATAGACTAGTAGGAGTGTGCGTGGACAAGACTTTTTATCGCCGCCTCAAATGGATCAATCTCTATCCGCCGATGCTGGGCGCGGGTATCCGCGTGGTCTACCTCGCGTCGGACTTGCGAACAATTCGCGTGCAAATGAAGTTGACGCGGCTGAACGTCAACCTGGTCGGCACGCATTTCGGCGGCTCGCTCTACATGATGTGCGATCCGTGGTTTATGCTAATGTTGATCCACCATCTCGGTAATGGCTACATCGTCTGGGACAAGGCGGCGACGATTCAATTCAAACGCCCGGGTCGCGGCACGGTCACGGCGACGTTCGAGATGCCGCAAGACCGCGTCGACGAAATTCGGCGGCTCGCGGACAGCGGCGGAAAAATCGAGCCAACGTTTGGCGTCGACGTGATGGATGAGAAGAACGAAGTGGTGGCGCATGTCGAGAAGCTGCTCTACGTGCGAAAGAAAACGGAGATCCCGCAATGACTGAAGCGTTTACGACCTATTATCGCTCGCCGATTGGGCTGATCGAAATCGCCGGCGGCGCGGATGGAATATCGTCCATTTCGTTCGTCGATGACGCGAGCATGAACGACGCGGCGCCGCCGCTCGCCCAAGATTGCGCTTCGCAGTTGGATGAATACTTTGGCGGACGACGGAGAGAGTTCTCGGTCAAGTTAGATTTGCAGGGGACCGATTTTCAGGAAAAGGTTTGGCGCGAGTTGCAGACCATTCCCTTCGGTCGAACCGTTTCTTATTTGGACATTGCGATGGCAATCGGGACGAAAGAGTCCACGCGCGCGGTCGGAAGGGCGAACGGGCGGAATCCCATCGTCATTATTGTGCCGTGTCATCGCGTGATCGGCAGCGCTGGCAGTCTCACCGGTTACGGCGGCGGGCTGTGGCGAAAACGGTGGCTGCTCGATTTTGAGAGCAACGCGCGGCAGGAAAGTCTGTTTGCTCTGGCTGTGGCGCCGAATGCCAGCCGCTGAGGAACGCGCGCTGTTGGAACGCGCTAAGACGAGCGCCGCCGGTTTCGGTGAATTGTTCGACGCGACGTATGATCGCATCTACGCGTATGCGTACCGGCGCGTGGGAACGCGCGCCGCCGCCGAAGACCTCGCGGCGAGTGTGTTCGAAGACGCGCTGCGCGGCATCCGGCGCGTGCGCTGGCAGGGCAAGCCGGTGATCGCGTGGCTGTATCGCATCGCCGCGCGGCGCGTCGCGGACTATTATCGCAAGGCGCGCGGCGAGACCGCGTTGGACCAGCATCTCGCGAGCGATGACGGTTTTGACGGCGTGGAGCGTAAGGAAGAACACGCCTCGGTGCGGCGCGCGCTCGCGCACCTGAATGAAAGTGATCGCGAGGTGATTCGGCTCGCTTTCTTCGAGGAATTGGATGGAAAAGAAATCGCGGCAACTTTGAATTGCACGCCGAATAGCGCGTATGTGCGTCTCCATCGAGCGCTGCAGAGATTGAAAATAGTGTTGCGAGATGGAGACGACGGGCAGGAGTTTACACGATGAATAGTCGTCTGATCGACCGCGCGGTGAAAAACGAAGCCGATCTGTTTTTGGTCGCGCGCCGGCTGAGCGACGCGCGGCAATCTGAACGTATTCCCGCGCCGCGCCAACGCGCGGCGCTGCGCGCGCGGTTGATCGATTCTTTCGTCGAGACGAACTTGACCGTGGTCGCGACCAAGATCGGCTGGATCGGACTGGCGTGGTCGGCGCGCGGCTTGGTCTCGCTCCAATTGCCGCGCCCATCGCGCGCCGCCGCGCTGCGCGAATTGCAGCGCGAGCATCCGAACGGCGTCTGGCGTGACCGCGCGCCGGAGGAAATGCTGCGCGAGCTGACCGAATACGCGGCGGGTCGCCGCCGCGCGTTTGAGCTGCCACTGGATTGGTCGTCGATCAAACCCTTCCAGCGCGCGGTGCTGCGCGCGGCGAGCCACATCCCGTTCGGTGAGACGCGCAGTTACGCGTGGATCGCGCAAAAGATCGGCAACCCGAAGGCAGCGCGCGCAGTCGGGCAGGCGCTGGGCGCAAATCCGCTTCCGATCATCCTGCCGTGCCATCGGGTGATCGCGAGCAGCGGCAAATTGGGCGGGTACGGCGGCGGGCTGCCGCTCAAGAAAAAATTGCTCGCGTTGGAAGCGCAGTTCGCGAACGCGTGATAAGGACTGGGGACCAAATGAGTGTGGTTGAACAAAAGCCGCTGAGCGCTGTCGATGCTCCGGCTGCTACAAGTACGAAACGTTTGGAAAAGACACTCTCGCTGCCAGTTGCCGTGGGGTTGGCGATCACCGTAGTCGTCGGCAGCGGGCTTTTGGCGCTGCCGGGGTTAGCATACGAAGTCGCGGGGGCAGCCGCGGTATATGGCTGGTTGATCGCTGCGGTCATCAGCATTCCATTTCTGATCGTGTTCGCCTACTTGGGCGCGCGGATTCCCGGCGCGGGCGGCATCGCCGGCTTTGTCCAAGCCGCGTTTTCGCGGCGCGTGAGCATTCCAATCGAATTTTTGCTGCTGGGCACGTTCGCGGTCGGCGGACCAGCGATGGTGATTACCGGCGCGAATTACTTTGCCGCAGCGGTTGGGACCAGCGCGCAAGCCATGCTGATTGGCTCGATTATCACGCTGATATTTGTCGGAACGATCAACTACCTCGGGGCGCGAATCTCCGGACGCTTACAGCAACTCCTCGCTATTACGCTCGTGATCTTGTTGGGTGGAGTGGCTGCCGTTGCGTTGATGTTCGGAGATCGGTCCGTCGGAACTGGGATCGCACCGATCACTCACTGGAGCGAAGGAATCCCGGCGGTCAGTCTCGTCTTTTTCGCATTCGTTGGTTGGGAGATGATGTCGTTTATCTCGGAGGAATTTCACAACCCGCGCCGCGATTTTCCTTTGATGATCGCGATCAGCTTTGTCGTGGTCGCGGGTTTGTATCTCCTGATCGCAGTGGCGGTGCAAGAAGTACTGCCCGTGAACGACAAACAGATCATCAGCACGCCGATTGCCGCACTGCTGGGCATCGTGATGGGCGGTGCGAGCGGGCGCATCATTGCATTGATCGGATTCTTGATCTTGCTGACGAATCTGACGAGCGGATCGTGGGCGGCTTCACGGTTGGTCTTTTCGTCCGCGCGCGAGGGTCTGCTCCCCAAACTGCTCAGCCGAGTCGATGACGCTTCGGCGACTCCGCGCTATGCGGTCATCGCAACGGTTCTGTCGTATATTCCATCCTTATTGCTCTATGCCGCTGGTTGGGTAAACCAATCCCTGTTATTCCAGCTTGCTGGGTCAAGCTTTTTCGTGCTCTATGTTTTCAGCGTGCTGGCTTACATCAAGTTGCAGAACCAGACAGTGGGTCGATGCTTTGGCATTGGAGTGCTCTTGTTCGTGGGACTCATCGTGCTGACTTTCGGAAGCTTATTAGTGTTTCCGCTTTTCTTGCTCGCCATCGGAACGCTGTGGAGTGTGCGCTATCGACCTGCATAGAAGAAATATTGGTTTGACCGATGTAGCAGCACGCGCGGAATTCTTTGCCGGGCTGCGCGATATGACGCCCTTGGTGCTGGGCGCAATTCCTTTCGGCATTATCTTCGGCGTGCTGGCGCTCACGGCGGGGCTGCCGTACTGGGCAGCGCAAGCGATGAGCGCGTTCGTGTTCGCCGGCTCTGCGCAGTTTATCGCCGCGGGCTTGATCGCGCAAGGGACCGCCTTGCCGCTGATCGTGCTGACCACGGCGGTGGTGAACCTGCGCCACGCGCTGTACGGCGCCAGCATGTCGGAGTACGTGCGCGGGTTACCCAAGATTTGGCGGGCGCTCCTCGCGTTCGGAATGACGGATGAATCGTTTGCAGTGACGATCACGCGCTATCGCGATCCGACGCGCGGCGACGCGGCGTTCAAGCAGTGGTACTTTCTTGGTGCGAATGCGGCGATGTTCGTCCCGTGGCAGATTTCGACTGCGCTGGGGTATTTCGTCGGCAGTGCGTTGGGCGATCCGCTCGCGCTCGGCTTGGATTTTGCGCTGCCGGTCGTTTTTATCGCCATTCTCATTCCGCAGTTGCGCGCGCGGACCGATCTTGTCAGCGCGGTCGTCGCGGGCGCGGTGGCGGTGGCTGCCTTGGCGTTGCCGAGTAAACTCGGATTGCTGCTCGCGATCGCCGCGGGTATATTGTGCGGCGTAGGATTGGAGCGATGCACCTCGCGCTCCTGATCGCGGGCATGGCAATCGTCACGTATGCCACGCGGATCGGGATGATCGCGATCCTGGGGCGGTGGCAAGTGTCGCCGAGCGTGCGGCAGGCGCTGCATTATGTGCCGATTGCCGCGTTCGCCGCGATCATCGCGCCGGAGTTGATCGAGCGGGCAGGGCGCGTGGCGATGGCGCCGGACAATCCGCGTCTCATCGCCGGCGTCGCGGCGATCATCGTCGCGGCGGTGACGCGGCATGTTTTGTTGACGATCGTCGTCGGCATGAGCGCGCTGTGGCTCTTGCAATTCTTGATGGCGCGATGAGAGGAAGCGCAATGTTGGCTTGGTTGATTCTGGGTTTGCTTGGCGCGATCTGGGGCGCCTCGTACTACTTTATCAAGGTCGGCGGCGCGGAGATTCCGGCGTTTACTTTCGTCGCCGCGCGCACGCTGATTGCCGCGGGCGCGTTGATCGTCGTGCTGGTTCTGCGGAAAGAATCGATCCCGCGCACGCGGCGCGCGTGGCTGCCGCTGATCGCACTGGGGATTTTCAACGGCGTGATTCCGTACACGGCGATCACCTGGGGCGAGACGCATATCTCCAGCGGACTGGCTTCGATTCTCACGGCGGCGATGCCGCTGTTCACCGTGATCTTCGCGCATTGGTGGACCGAGGACGAGCGACTGACGATTCCGAAAGCCGTCGGCGTGGCGTTGGGTTTTGTCGGCGTCGTCGTTCTGTTCGTGCCGGAACTCCAGCGCGGCTTCCAGATCGAATTCTGGGGGCAATGCGCGGTGGTGGTCGCGGCGGCGAGTTATGGGCTGGCGACCTTGATCGCGCATAAATATCTGAACGGCGTGTCGCACGTCATGGCATCCACCGGACAGTTGGCGACCGCGGCGCTCTTCATGCTGCCGCTCAGTCTCGTGTTCGATCATCCGCTCGCGCTGCATCCCTCGTTGAACGCCGTCGGCGCGCTCGTGATCCTGTCGCTCCTCGGCACGGCGTTCGCGTACATTCTGTACTACTGGTTGATCGAACATACCGGCGCGACGCGCACGGCGCTCGTCACGTACCTGATTCCGATCACCGGCGTGATGTGGGGCGCGCTGCTGTTGAGCGAGCCGATTGAATGGCAAGCGATCGCCGGCTTGGTGCTCATCATCGCTGGCGTGGGACTGGTGAATCGCCAGAGCGCGCCGGCGCACGCAGCGATGACGGCTGCGCCGGTAGAAGGCGATTGATGGGACACGGACGCACACAGACGAAACCTGTTTCAGCGTTCGTCTGGGTGCGTCCGTGTTTGTCAGTGTCCGATTTATGACTGACTACGACATCCTCATCGTCGGTGCGGGACCCGCCGGCGCCGCCGCCGCGATTCAGATCGCGAATCGTAATCCTGACCTCGCGCGGCGCACGCTCGTGATCGATAAAGCCGTATTTCCGCGTCCCAAGTTGTGCGGCGGCGGCGTGACGACGCACGCCGACGCGCTGCTCGCGCAGTTGCGCGTCAACCTTGACGTGCCTTCCTTCCCCATCCACGCGCTCAAGTTCATCTACGCGGACATGGAATTCACTTTTCGGAGGCGGAATGTTTTTCGCGTCGTGCGCCGCGAAGAGTTCGACGCGGCGCTCGTGCAGTGCGCGCGCGAACGCGGCATCGAGTTGCGCGAGGGTGAGGCGCTGATCGATCTTCAGCGCGACGCTATGGGCGTGTCCCCAGCGTCCTCTAACGGCTCGATAGACGCTGGGGGCGTGAGCGTGCAGACGAAAAGCGGAACGTACCGGGCGAAGGTCGTGATTGGCGCGGATGGCGCGAACAGCGTCGTGCGGCAAAAGTTGGGGCTGGCGCGTTGGGATCGCATCTCGCGGCTGATGGAAATTCTCACCCCGGTCGACGCCGCGCGCGCGCCGGAGTTTGTCGATCATACCGCGGTGTTTGATTTCACGCCGATCGCGCGCGGCGTGCAGGGCTATTACTGGGATTTCCCGTCGCTCAAGCAGGGCGCGCCGATGCTGAACCGGGGCATCTTTGATTCGCGCGTGCATCCCGATTTTCCGCGCGCGGAACTAAAACCCGTGTTGGAGGACGCGCTGGCACAGCGCGAAGTGGAACTCGATGACATCCATTTGCAGGGACATCCTGAGCGTTGGTTTGATGTAGCGGCGACGCATTCCGCGCCGCGGGTGCTGCTCGCCGGCGACGCGGCGGGGACCGAACCGCTGTTCGGTGAAGGGATTTCGCACGCGTTGAATTTTGGGATGATCGCCGCGGATGAGGCGGCTCGCGCCTTAGCGCGCGGCGATTTTTTATTCGCGGATTACCAACGCCGCGTGGCGTGGAGCGTGCTGGGACGCCGCTTGCAGTTCAAGCGCGGGGTCGCGCACATTGTTTACGGCAAGCGCGGCGTGTGGTTCTATCGACTGGGCTTCAGGGTGATGCGAACCCTCCTTGGAAACCAAGCCCCCCGATAGTTCGAGGGGTTTAGTTTTTTTATTGATTTTTTCTCACTTGACACGCGGGCGACGCTCGAATATAATTGGCGTAGCAAACAGTTAGGTATGCTAAGCGTTTGTTGGAATGCGAATGAAAGCAACTCCGGACAAGTGCGCGGATTTAATTCTCGAGATCACGCCGTTGGTGATGCGCGCAGTGCGGACCGAGGTGGCGCAATACGTTGGCTCCGGCACCACCTTGCCGCAATTCCGCGTGCTCAGCCATCTGAATCGGGGCGACCGATGCCTCAGTGATTTGGCGGCGCGTCAGCATGTATCGCTCGCGACCATGTCTAAGATCGTGACCGGTCTGGTCGACCGCGGCTATGTCGAACGCGCGGCGGAGGGTAACGACCGGCGCTATATCACGCTGCGGCTCACTTTCAATGGGCAGCGCTTTTTCGACAAGACCAACGCGCACACGCATCAGAAGATTATGACGCGCGTCGAATCTCTATCGAGCGAGCAACGCCAGCGCATTGTCGCGGGGCTGCAGGCGCTGGAATCGGTCTTTGCGGAGAAAGGGCATCATCGACGCGACGAGGCGACGCTGCACTCCAAACGGAAATCAAAATGATCGACACAACTCAACTGACTAAGCGGTTTGGCAATTTCACAGCGGTTAACGCGCTTTCAATTAATGTGCCGCCCGGCGAGGTGTTTGGCTTGCTCGGTCCCAACGGCGCGGGGAAGACGACGACGATCAAGATGCTGATCACGCTGCTCGCGCCAACCACCGGCGGCGCGACGGTCGATGGACTGGACGTGGTCAAGCGCGCCGGCGACGTACGCCGCGCGATCGGCTACGTTCCGCAGATTCTCTCTGCGGATGGGACGCTTACGGGATTTGAAAATCTGATGGTGTTTGCCAAACTGTACGACGTGCCGCGCGGCGAGCGTTCCGAGCGCGTCGACGAAGCGCTTCACTTTATGGGACTGACCGATTCCGCGCGCATGATGGTACGCAATTATTCCGGCGGGATGATTCGCCGGCTCGAAATCGCGCAAGCGTTCGTCCATCATCCGCGGGTTCTCTTCCTCGACGAGCCGACCGTGGGTCTCGATCCGGTCGCGCGGCAGGCGGTGTGGGAACGCATCGACCATCTGCGCCGCGATTATGGCACGACGATCTTCCTGACGACGCATTATATGGACGAAGCGGACAAGCTGTGCCATCGCGTCGCCGTCATGAACCTGGGCAAGGTGGCGGTGATTGGCACGCCGGCGGAACTCAAAGCCAGTCTGGGTCGATCGGATGCGACGCTTGACGATGTATTCGCGCACTTTACCGGCAGTGAGCTGGATACGGGTGGCAATTGGCGGGACACCCAGCGGACGCGGCGCACGGCTCAGCGCCTGGGATAAAAGGAGGACGCACATGGCAATTGGACAGCGGACCATCGAACAGCCGTTGCGCGGATTCCGCGGCGTGTTCGATGAGTTCTTCCGGTTTTTCGAAAAGACTGCCGCCATTACCGAAATTGAGATTCGCAAACTCTCGCATGACCCGATTGAACTGATCACCCGCGCGGTGCAGCCGACGCTGTGGCTGGTCGTCTTCGGGCAGGTCTTTTCGCAGATCCGCGCGATTCCCACCGGCGATCTGCGCTATCTTGATTTCATGACGCCCGGCATTCTCGCGCAATCGGTTCTGTTTGTCGCGATCTTCTACGGCATCGCGGTCATTTGGGAACGCGATCTCGGTATCGTGCACAAGTTTCTCGTCAGCCCCACACCGCGCGTCGCGCTCGTCCTCGGCAAAGCGCTCTCGGCGGGCGTGCGCGGCTTGTCGCAGGCGGTGATCATCTTTGTGCTTGCGCTGGTGATGGGCGTGAATGTGCGGTGGAATCTCTTTGCGATGTTGGGCGTGTTGCTCGCGGTCATTCTGGGCGCGGCGTTCTTTTCGACATTTTCGCTCATCCTCGCGTCGTTTCTCAAGACGCGCGAACGCTTTATGGGCATTGGTCAAGTGTTAACGATGCCGCTCTTTTTCGCATCGAACGCCATTTATCCGACGGCAATTATGCCGCCGTGGCTGCAAGCCATCGCCCATATCAATCCCTTGAGTTACCAGGTGGACGCCATGCGCGGGCTGATGCTCGTCAACGGCGTCAGCGCGTTTGGAATCGGCACCGACTTTGCGGTGCTGTTCCTCGCGACCGCGGTGGTGGTTGGAATCGGCGCGCGCGTGTACCCGCGCGTGGTGATGTAGAATTATCCTCTGAGGAAGGAAGGAGACATGGACGAAACAAAATCCGCGGCGGCGTCCGCGCGCGTGGGCTTGCGCGGACGAATTGATTACAAATGGATCGTGCTCAGCGTGACGACGATCGGTTCGCTGATGGCGGCGATTGACGGTACGATCGTCACGTTGGCGTTGCCCGATATGATGGTCAATCTGCACGCTGAACTGATCGAAATGATCTGGGTGATTATGGGCTACATCCTGGTCAGCACGGTTTTCCTGCTGACCTTCGGGCGCGTGGCGGATATGTTCGGCCGCGTGCGGATGTACAACCTCGGCTTTGTCGTCT
>JBBIJS010000028.1:0-17970 GCA_037445855.1 Chloroflexota bacterium
TCCAGGAGGTCCGCGCGCGCAACGCGCCGGTGATCGCGCTCGCGACGGAAGGCGATCTCACGATTGCCGCGCACGCGGAGGATGTGGTGTACCTGCCGCATGTCGCGGAGGAACTCGCGCCGGTCGTCGCGACGGTGCCGCTGCAACTGCTGGCGTACCACGTCGCGCTCAAACGCGGCTGTGATGTCGATCAGCCGAGAAACTTGGCGAAGAGCGTGACCGTGGAATAAACTTGGGCGGGCGAAGCGAAGCACTTCGCCCGTTTTTTCTCTTTTTCCCAGAGCGCGGGCGTAATTTCCTAACTCGGACAAGCCGAAACCAAACAATCTTAACCGCAAAGAACGCAAAGAAATAAAATTTCTGAACCTTTGCGACCTTTGCGCTCTTTGCGGTTCAAGATCATTGCTTTTTGTGCAAACATTTCATTGTGTAGGTACTATCGCATTGACATCTGAATTGCTTCGGGGCATAATGGCGGTGATCGAGAAAACGACGAAACATTCCGGGTGACTCATGAAATTCATCGCCGTGCGTGACCGCTGGCTGGTCGTAATTCTCTTCGCCGCCGCGCTGGCGGTCTACCTCCGCACGCTCGCGCCGAGCATTACGTGGCGCAACGACGCGGCGGACAGCGGCGATCTGGTCACCGCGGCGTTCACGCTCGGCGTGCCGCACCCGACCGGCTATCCGCTCTACACCTTGATTGCCGCGGCGTTTGCGCGCTTGCCGTTCGGCGAGCCGGCGCAGGGCGTCGCGCTTTTTTCCGCCCTGGCAGCCGCCGCAGCCGTCGTCTTGGTTTGTTTTGCCGCGCGCGCGCTGATGCCGGCGGATACGCGCGCAGAAGCATCGACGCTTGCCGCCGCGTGCGCCGCGCTGACGCTGGCGTTCGCGCCGCTCTTCTGGGCGCAGGCAACCGTCGCCGAGACGTACGCGCTGAACGCGCTCATCGTCGCCGCGCTGCTCGCGGCCTTGCTCTCGGAGCATCCGCGCCGGGTCGAACTCGCCGCCGGCGTCTTCGGCGTGGGACTGGCGCACCACCTCAGCATCGCGCTGCTTGCGCCGAGCGCGCTGTGGCTGCTCGCCGGCGACAAGTGGAGCCGCGCTCAGATCACGCGCGCGATCGTACTTCTTCTCGCGCCGCTGCTGCTGTACGTGTACCTCCCGATCCGCGCGTCCGCGAATCCGCCGGTGAACTGGGGCGACCCCAGCACGCTGGAGGGATTTTGGTGGACGATCAGCGCGGCGCCGTACCATTCCTACTTTTTTGGATTTCCGCTTGGCGATCTTCCCGCGCGTATGGCGCTGCCCGCGCGATATCTGTTGCAGCAGTTTGGTGTGTGGGGCGTCGCGCTCGGATTGTGGGGAAGCGTGCAGATGTTTCAAGACGGCGCGCCGCGCGCGCGACGCAAAGTGTTTGCGCTTGGACTGGCAGTCGTTTTCATCGCTGGGTATTCTGTTGTCTATGCTTCGCGCAATTCGTTCGTCTACCTGTTGCCGGCGTTCATCATCTTCGCCCTGTGGATCGCGCGTGGCATTGCCGATGGCGCGCGAATGCTCTCACCGCTGCCGGCGCGGGTGACTCTCATCGCCGCGCTCGTCGTGCTGCCCGGCTTCAATCTCACCGCGAATTTCTCCGCGTTGGATCTCTCGCGCGATCACACGGCATTCGATTACGCGGCAGATGCGTTCCGCGGGCTGCCGCGCGGCGCGGTCATCGTCGCGGACGGCGATCCGCATCTCTTCGCGCTGTGGTACTATCGTTACGTCATTGCGCCCGACGCGTCGCAGGTCACGGTGGTGAGCCGCGAGCTGTTGCAGTTCGATTGGTACTACGACGCGATGCGGCGCGCTATGCCGGCGCTGCCGGAGCGCTCCCGCGTGCCAAGGGATGAAGCCAGATTGCAACAAGTCGTCGATCAAAACCGCCGCGCCGGTCGCGCGGTGTACTCGACGATTCAAGACGAAGCGCTGGCGCAATGGACGATGCAGAGCGACGGCGCGCTGTTCGAAATCACCGGGCGGCAGCCGTGACGCGCGCGCTTAAGCGTCTGATCGATGTGATCGGCGCGCTCGTCGGTTTGGTCGTCACGTCGCCGTTGATGCTGGTCATTGCCCTCGCGATCAGACTCGATTCGTCCGGCGCGATCCTCTTTGTCCAGACGCGCGCGGGGCAGGACGGCAGACCATTTCGGATGTACAAATTTCGATCGATGGTCGCCGATGCTGAAGCGCGGCTGGGCGAGGTGATCGCGCGAAATCAATTGCCGCCGCCGGTGTTCAAGATTCCGAACGACCCGCGCGTCACGCGCGTCGGCAGGGTCTTGCGCCGTTTCAGTCTCGACGAGTTGCCGCAATTCCTCAACGTGTTGAAAGGTGAGATGAGTCTGGTGGGTCCGCGCCCGGAAGAGCTGCGCATCGTCGCGCTCTATTCCGATTGGCACCGGCGGCGGTTGACGGTCAAGCCGGGAATCACGGGACCGATGCAGACGTACGGCCGCGGCACGCTCTCGCTCGACGAGCGCGTGCGATTGGAACTCGCCTACATTGAGGATTATTCGCTGGGGAAGGACTTTAATTTTCTGCTCAAGACGGTTCGGGCAGTGCTCGGCGGGCGAGGCGCGTCGTGAAAAGAAATTCTTCCCGCGAAGCTCTGCGAATTAGCGCGACGCTCTTGTTTTCTCTTCGTGAAGATTCGTGGGCAATTTGGGCTGCGTTTGCGCTCTGAATTATCCAGATGAGATTCTCCGTTTTCCTCCGCGTGATCGTTTTGCTCGGCTTGATCGCTGCCGCCGCGTTCGTTCCACCGTGGAACGAACCGGGAATCCGCAAGCCCGCGCCGCGCGCGTTCGGCGTCGATGTGGGTTACGGCTTGGGCGGCGCGCGCGAGCTGGATCAACTCGGCGCGGTGTGGTACAGCGATTATGACTTTCGCGGCGAGGCGTTCGGCGCGCATCCGCGAGTGTTCCTTGTCGAAGCCAATTCGGATTGGCGCGCCGCGCCGGACGTTGCGCGGCAGCATCGCGGCGAGTGGTGGCAGTTCGGCAACGAGCCGAACGATCCGAACCAGGACGATCTTTCGCCGGCGGACTATGCCGTGCGCTACCACGATTTCTTTTTCGCGCTCAAAGCCGCGGACGCGACCGCGGCGGTTGTTCCCGCCGGCATTGCGAACGCGGACTGGCGGTGGGCGGACGCGTTTCGCGAAGCGTACCGCGCGCGTTTCGGTCGCTACCCGCCCGTCGCTGGTTGGAGCATCCACGACTATTTGCTGGATTCATGCGCGGGCGCGCTCGACGTGAATCGATTCGAAGCGCGCATCGCCGCGTTCCGCGACTGGATGGCGCGCGTGGGGCAATCGAACCAGCCGCTGTTGCTGACCGAGTACGGCGTGCTTTACGGCAACGGCTGCTGCGGCTGTCCGAAAATCGCGGACGAGGATGTGGCAAGATTTATGCGCGAGACAACGGCTTGGCTAACGCAGGCGCGGCTCGTCCAGGGCTGGGCATGGTTCGCGCTGTACTCGGGCGGACGGTTCAACGGCGATCTATTTGCCGGCAATGCCGACCTCACGCGATTGGGCGCGACATACCGCGAGTTGATTCAGGCGAGTGAGAAGAAATGACTCCGAATTGTCATTGCGAGGAGCGGTTTTTGCGGTTGCGAGGAACGAAGCAAAGCAATCTCCAAAGCCGGCGAGGGGATTGCTTCGCTGCGCTCGCAATGACCCGTCTAATGAATTTTGATTCTCAAATTCGGTAATCGAGGAGGGAGCGCTCTCTTGCGCGACCGTTAAACGGCGTTAGAGAACGCCTTCTCCTCAATATGAATTACCGATTTTGACTGTCAAAACTCATCAGGAGAGATAACACAATGCGTGTCTCGGTCATAATCCCCGCGTACAACGCGGCGGTGACGCTGGAGCCATGCCTCGCCGCGCTGCTCGCGCAATCCTATCCGCGCGATGGATATGAAATCATTGTCGCGGACGACGGCTCGACCGACAACACCGCCGATCTCGCCGCGCGGTTTTCTGAAGTGCGGCTGATTCGCTCCGAGCATCACGGCGCGGCGGCGGCGCGGAATCGCGGTGCGCGCGCGGCAAGCGGCGAACTGCTCTTGTTCACCGACGCGGACTGCGAGCCAACCGCGCGGTGGATCGAAACGCTGTGCGCCGCGTTCACCGACCCGCGCGTCGTCGGCGCAAAAGGGACGTACCGCACGCGGCAGCGCGAACTGATCGCGCGGTTCGTGCAGCTCGAGTACGAGGAAAAGTACGCGCGGATGCGGCGCGCGGCGACGATTGATTTCATCGACACGTACTCTGCGGCGTACCGGCGCGACGTGTTTCTCGCCAACCACGGCTTCGACGAATCATTTCCGACCGCGTCGGTGGAGGACCAAGAGTTCTCGTTCCGCCTCGCCGAGCAAGGGCACGCGATGGTGTTTGCGCCAGACGCCGTCGTTTATCACCAGCACGCGGCGACGCTGGGCGCATACGCGCGGCGCAAGTTCCGCATTGGCTACTGGAAGGTGCTGGTGCACCGCCGGCATCCCGGCAAGATGTTTCAGGACACGCACACGCCGCCGACGCTGAAAATGCAGATGGGACTGTTCCTCGCGATGGTCGCCGCCGCGATTGCCGCGCTGTTCGCGCCCGCGGCGTGGCTCGTGGTGGGCGCGCTGGCGGTCGCGTTCGTCGTCAGTGCGGTGCCGCTGATCGTTTTCATCGCGCGGCGCGACGCGCCAATCGCGCTCATCGCGTCGCTGCTGATTCTGCTGCGCGCGGCGGCGCTGGGCGCGGGGTGGGTGGCGGGATCGCTGCTGTGGGTGAGGGGAGCACAACGGACAAGTGCGGATTAACCGGACGCGCTCTGCTGTGTCCGTTTAATCCGTTGTTGTCTGTTGCCATCTTCCGCGCTGTGGCTGCGGAAAAGAAGACACCGTTCGCGAGGGGCGGTGTCTTTTGATATTGCGTCAATAGTGTGGGCAGATGATCAGAATTTTAGGTTGCTTTATCCAAATCGGGCCAGTGAACACCCCGCCCATTCCCGATAATAGCGGTACGCTTATCGTGCGTCGATCTGATAATTGCGCGATGACGCTATCGTTCGCCACTTAGAGTTGAGGCGAGATTTGTTGCTCGCCCAATGGTCATCCCAAGCCTCCTGGATAAGGACGTAATGCCGCAAGGTGAATGACAATCCTCGCGGTGATGTTCGATTCGGGCAGAACGAGCGCTGCAAAACGCGCTACCGCGCCAGCGTCGCGATGAAGAGCGCGTAGAGGATGAACTGCACGACCGCGGTCACGAGCAGCCCCAGCAGCGCGTCGGGGTTGCGCGCGGCGAACCAGTCCTCGGTCAGCTTCAGCACCAGGTAGCACCCCAGCACCAGCGCGGGCACGACCGCGAGGATCATCACCATCAGCGGCGCGCCGACGATCACGAGCAGCGTTAGCGCGCCGGCGATGAGCCAGCGCGGCAACTGCGTCAGCGGGTACAGCCGCAGCACGTCTCGAAATTCCAGCCGCCGCAACATCTCCGCCGGCGCCTCGGCGAGATAGAGGACCGCCAGCGGCAATTCGAGGAGCGCGATCGCGAAGACCACCAACGCGCCCCACGGAATCTGGACGTGAATGATCGCCGCGACAACTTGCGGCAACGTCAGCGCCGCCGCGACCGATACCATCTGCCACGCCGCCTCGCGCGGCGAGATGGGGATCACGTCTGCGGCGGACACATCGCGAATGAGTGTTGGCAGCGGATCGATCAACATTCGCAGGAGCCAGGTCGGTTTCTCCTCGCTAAAGTGCGCGGCAAAATTTGGCGCGCCATATTTCAGTTTCAATTGTGCGACCATCGTCGCGACGATGTTGTCAAAGCCGGCGAGATCGGAAGTCAGCAGGAACCCGCGTCCCAGCCATCGACCGAAGAGGAGACTGGCGAGCCAGTTTTGGAGCGGCAGCCCGGTGGTTGAATCGACCCACACGAGGTATCTGCCGCGCGGCAATTCGATGGAGCGGATGCCGCGCAGCGCGGCGAGCGGCACCGCGCGCGCGCCGAGCGCGGTCTGCATCGTCAGCCGCTTGTTCCCAACGACCAGGCGCGGCGCGAGGAACGCGAGCGCGTTCACCGCGACCAGCGCGAACGCCAGCCCGATGTGCGCGGAAAGGAGCATCGACCAGATATTGGGTGAGGGAGCGAGCAGAACGATCGGGGGAAGTTGCAGCGGCGCGGTAAGCCAGCCGTAAAACGCGCGCAGCCACGCGAGCAGATACTCGGCGAGGTTCAGCAGAAGCACCAGCGCCCACAGCGCGGTGACGGTTTGGCGGATTCGCGGGGGGTATTGAAAATCTGGAAAGGTTGAAAGCGCAGACATGTGAAACTACGCCTCTGAGAAAACCTAAGCGTAACCGTTCAGGTGATGCCGCGTCGTTGTAGGGGTGAGGCATTCGCCAAACCTAGAGTGCTGGAAAAGTTGGTTGGTATATGCTGACCTTGGCGAAACGGAGTCGTGAAGCGTTTTGGAACGCGCGGGCGCACGAGGAAGGTGCGCCCCGATGAATTTATTCTGTGGTATAATCGAAATCCGGTTCCGCGCTGTCCGGCGCGGGCACGCTCGGCGTGTCCGCGCGACGCGTCAAGACGATTTCTCCGAACAAGCCGTCCTGCTGCGCGTTAATCTGCCGCCGCTTGATCAATTCCAGCACCGCGAGGAACGTGACGATCACCTGTACGCGCGTCGTGGCGTTTTGCAGCAGCCGCTTAAAACTGACGCGCGGTCGGCGCAGCGTCAGCTCCACAATCGTGTGAATCTGTTGATCGATCGAGACGGACAGCGGGACGGAGAGCGTGCCCTGTGGCATCGTGGGACGAATGTGCAGCGCGTCGTGCAGCGCGCGCGCCAGGTCGTCCGCGGTGACGCCGACCAGTTGCCAGTTTGCTGGCGCGGGACGCGGCGGCGGCGCAAAACGCGGGTAGGCGCGCAGACCTTTCCGCTCGCGCTCGCGCAGGAACGCGGCGACCTGCTTGAACATCTTGTACTCGCGCAGTTGCCGCGCCAGCGCTTCACCCATATCCTCTTCGCCGTCCGGCGCGGGGCTTTCCGGCTGCGGTAGCAGCAAGCGCGATTTGATGAGAATCAGTTTCGCGGCGATGACGAGATAGTCCGCGAGCGCGGACAATTCGATGATGCCGGGCGCGCTGATGATCTCGAGAAATTGATCGGCGACCGCGCCGAGCGACACGCGTGTAATGTCCAGCTCGCGGTGCTCGATCAAATGCAGGAGCAGGTCGAGAGGTCCCTCAAATTCGGATTCGGGCAGATGAAATGAATACATTTTAGATTTGGGATTCTTGATTTCAGATTCGCGATTTGTCGGATGGGGTAAATCATAAATCTTTACTCCGAAATCTGAAATCGTTTCGATTATACTTGGATTCCAACTTGACGCAACCATTGATTCATTTGGAGAACGTGACGCGCGCGTACACGATGGGACAGCGCACGCTCTTCGCGCTGCGCGACGTCTCGATCGAAATCCGCGCCAGCGAATTTGTCGCGGTCACCGGTCCCTCCGGCAGCGGCAAATCGACGCTGCTGAATTTGATCGGCGGCATCGATAAACCGGACGCCGGGCAGGTGTGGGTCGATGGCTTGCAGGTCAACACGCTGAGCGAGAATCGTCTCGCGAAATGGCGCGGCGAGAAAATCGGGATTGTTTTCCAATTCTTCCAATTGCTGCCGACGCTGACCGCGCTGGAGAACGTGATGCTGCCGATGGAATTGCGGAATACATTTGCCGATCACAGGCGCGAGCGCGCGGCAGAAGCGCTCGCGCGCGTTGGGCTTGCCGAGCGCGGCGCGCAGCTGCCCTCCGAGCTGTCGGGCGGCGAGCAGCAGCGCGTCGCGATCGCGCGCGCGCTCGCCAACGATCCGCCGATCTTGCTCGCAGACGAGCCGACCGGCAATCTGGACAGCGACACCGGCAAGCGCGTCGTGGAATTTCTGGCGGAGTTGAACCGCGGCGGCAAAACGATTATTCTGGTGACGCACGAGGAAACGCTCGCGCGCGCGGCGCAGCGCATCGTCCGCGTGCGGGATGGTCGCTTGACGGAGGAAGCGGCGTGAAATCTTCGCGCGTTCAGGTCTTCGTCCTCACGTGCTTGGCGCTCGCGGTGTGCGCGTGCGCCGCGCTCCTCGCCGCTCTGGTCGGCGTGAATGGACTTCAGGATGCGTCGTCGGCTCAGGTGGTGCTCGTTACGCCGCTGGCGGTCACGCGCGCTCCGACCGCGCTGCCCGCCGCGACCGCGACGCCCGCGCCGACGTACACGCGCGTGATCGAGCCAGCGACTCCCAACGGCACGTTCGTGCCGTACCACGTTGTTTCGCCTACCCCAACGCAAGCGGCGGTGCAGTACGATATCACTGTCCCCACGCCCGCCGCGCCGCCGATGGTCTATCCGATCACGTTCGACAGCAGTTTCAAGGTCGTGACGTACCCGGTGGTTGGCGCAACCTTGAGCGAATTGTCAAAGTCACTCAACGCGCAGGCGCAGCCCGATTCCAATGATGCCACCGGTCAGTACTATGCGCGCACGCAGTGGTATCTGTCAGGACGATGGTTCACTCAGCCCACCGCGCGCGGCTGTGAGGTGGAGAGCGGCAGTGTGACGCTGGCGATGACGATGACACTGCCGGCATTATCGGCTAGCGTGGGAATGTCGCCGCAGGTGAGCGATCGCTGGAATACGTTCGTCAACAACACGATCACGCACGAGACCGGTCACGTCACGCGTAATCTGCAAAGCTCGCGCGACTATCAGCGCGACCTGGGCAATTTTCCACCCGCGCCGGACTGCGCAAGGCTCAAGTCGCAGTTGAACGATTTATTCAACCGTGCGACCGCCGCGATTCGCCAGGTCAACATCGACTACGACGCGCAAACGCAGCACGGTGCGACGCAAGGCGCGGTGTTTCCGTGAGCAGTAATCAGTCGTCGCTATTCCGTATTCAGGAATGTGCCCACTGATCACTGCCTACTGGGGGTGACATGCTTTTCTCTGGACTTGGATTTGATCTCGTCTATCTCATCATCGCGCTGCTCGTCGCGCTGACTTTTCACGAAGCGAGTCACGCGCTCGTGGCGACCTGGCTCGGCGATCCGACTCCGAAGAAGATGGGGCGGCTCTCGCTGAATCCGTTCGCGCATCTCGATCCGTACGGCGCGTTGATGATTCTGCTCATCGGGCTGGGCTGGGGCAAGCCGGTCCAAATCGACGCGGAAAAACTAAAGCCCGGTCCCAAGATCGGTATGGCGCTCGTGGCGGTGGCTGGACCGATCACGAACTTTTTGCTCGCCGCGCTGTTCGTCATTCCGCTGCGCCTAAAGTGGGTCCCGCTCTACGCCAACCTCCGCATTCCGCTCGACACGCTGCCGCTAGGTTTCCCGCCGCTCTACGTTGGCGCGGGACCGCTGCTCCAATCGATCGTCACACTCAGTCTCGTCCTGGCGCTGTTCAATTTGATTCCGCTCAGTCCGCTCGATGGCTCGCGGCTCTGGCAGATCATTCTGCCGACCAAATTGTATTATCAGGTCGCGCGCTTTGAACTCATCGGCTTGGTCGTCGTCCTGGGGCTCGTCGTATCGGATCGATTTTTGGGCACGAACATCTTGAGCAGTCTCATCGGACCGCCGGTTGATTTTCTGTTTCGGAAACTGATGGGGTTTTCGTGATGCGCCCATGCCTGGCGAAGGTTTGGAACCTTCGCCAGGTTCTGGTATAATGCGCCAAACCATTTTGAGGATTCATTCATGCTGAAAACACACACGTGCGGCGAGTTGCGAAAAGAACACATCGGGCAGACGGTGACGCTGGCGGGCTGGGCGCATCGGCGGCGCGATCATGGCGGCTTGATCTTTATCGATTTGCGCGATCACTTGGGTCTGACGCAAATCGTGTTCAATCCCGCGGTCTCCGCGGACGCGCACGCGGTTGCCTCAAATGTCCGCGCGGAATTCGTCGTGCGTGTGACCGGGCAAGTGGAAGCGCGTCCGCCCGATCAAGAGAACGCCGCGCTTGCCACCGGCGATGTCGAAGTGCTCGTGAAGAGCGCGGAAATCCTCAACGATTCCAAGCCGCTGCCGTTCCTCATCAACGTCGAAGAGAATGTCGACGAAGCGCTGCGGCTCACCTATCGCTATCTCGATCTGCGGCACGAGCGCCTGCAGCGCAACCTGCTGCTGCGCCACCGCGTGATCAAATTCATCCGCGACTATCTCGACGCGCGGGGCTTTATCGAAATCGAAACGCCGATTCTCATCAAGAGCACGCCGGAAGGCGCGCGCGATTACGTCGTCCCCAGCCGGCTGCACGCCGGACAATTCTACGCGCTGCCGCAATCGCCGCAGCAAATGAAGCAGCTGTTGATGGTCGCCGGCTTTGATCGCTATTATCAAATCGCGCGCTGCTTTCGCGATGAAGACCTGCGCGCCGACCGCCAGCCCGAATTCACGCAGCTTGACGTGGAAATGGCGTTCGTCGAGCAAGACGACATTCTGAATTTGATCGAGGGCTGCTTTACAGAAATGGTGAAGGTGGTGGTGCCGCACAAGCGCCTCCGCGCGCCGTTTCCGCGGTTCACTTACGCGGACGCGATGGCGCGGTTCGGGAGCGACAAGCCGGATTTGCGGTTCGGCATGGAGCTGACGGACGTTGCCGACGTGATCGCGCAGAGCAATTTTCAGGTCTTTACGTCCGCGCTCCAAGCGGGCGGGCAGGTGAAGGGCATGTGCGTGCCCGGTTGCGCGAACTATACGCGCAAACAGATCGACGAGCTGACCGAGATGGCGAAAGCGAAAGGCGCGCGCGGGTTGGCGACGGTCGCGCTCGCGGCGGACGGCATCAAATCGCCGCTCGCGAAATTTCTGAGCGACGCCGAGATGCGCGCGCTGATCGATCGATTACATGGACAGCCCGGCGATCTGCTGCTCTTCGTCGCGGATCAGCCGAAGGTTGTGGCGGACGCGCTCGGCGCGCTGCGGCTGGAACTGGGACGGCGGCTGAATTTGATCGACAAAAACCTGATGGCGTTCGCGTGGGTCGTCGATTTCCCGCTGGTGGAATGGAACGCGGAGGCCAAGCGCTGGGATGCCGCGCACCACCTGTTCACGTCGCCGAAAGCGGAGGACGTTTCGCTGCTCGACACCGACCCAGGGCGCGTGCGCGCAAATTCGTACGACCTGGTCTGCAACGGGTTTGAACTCGCGAGCGGCAGCATTCGCATTCACCGCCGCGATGTGCAGGAAAAGATTCTCGCGCTGCTGAACTATTCCAAAGCAGACGCGATGGCGCGGTTCGGTCACATGCTCACCGCGTTCGAGTACGGCGCGCCGCCGCACGGCGGCATTGCGCCCGGCATCGACCGCCTGGTCGCGCTGCTGTGCGACGAGACGAGCATCCGCGAAGTGATCGCGTTCCCCAAGACCGCCGCGGCGACCGACCTGATGACCGACGCGCCGTCGGAGATCACGCCGGAGCAGCTCAAAGAATTAGCGCTGTCGATTCGCGCGTGACGATAAACTTTAAGGTCGTGCCGGCGCGGACGCCGCGCCACGCGCACGATCGCTTTGGAGCGCTCTGCCGGCAGTACCGTTGTCTGATTTGACTTTTGGTTTTGATGGTGCTAACATTTGAATCGCAGCCCTACTGTGTTTGTGATGCGTTTCTGGCGTTTGAGCCAACACTTTAAATCGGGGGACTGATTTCTGCTGAGAGCGCGTCCACTCCCTCGGGAGACCGGGCCACTTGAAGAGTAAGTTCCCACCTGCGTAAGCAGGTTCACAACCTCGTTCGCACACGGCATGGTGGGGATGCGCTTTGTACGGCAACGGAACGCGCGGGCAAATCGCTCGCGCGTTTTTTATTGGCGCGCGGCGACGCGCGGCAGGGGGCTTGACAGTCATTGGTCGATGTGCTATCCTCTCTCGCGTGCCCGGAATAGAGCCAGTCCGCCGCGCTGGCGCACACCGCCGGGTTCGTGGAGTCCGCGCGTCATGCGAAAAGAACGAGTCACCGAAAACATTTACGTCTTTACCAGCGAAGTCTACGCGCAGGTCACCGCGGGCGCGATCGTGACGAGCGAAGGCACAGTCGTGATCGATACGCTGCCATTCCCCAATGAGACGCGCGAGATGCTCGCTTTTGTGCGCGCCGAGTCCAAGCGCGGCGTTCGGTACGTGATCAACACGCATCACCACGCCGACCACGTGTACGGCAATTACCTCTTCGAAGAAGCGGATATTATCTCCGGCGAAAAATGCCGCGAGGTGATGCGCAAGTCCGGCGAGAAAAATTTGGCGGAAGCCAAGGCGCAGACGCCGGAACTGGCGGAAGTTGTGCTGCGGCTGCCCAACCTCACTTTTCCGGACAAGCTGACGCTCCACCTCGGCGAGCGCGTGCTGCGCCTGATCCCGATGCTCGGACATTCGCAGGATGGCATCGGCGTCTATGTAGAAGGCGAAAAGATCCTCTTTGCCGGCGACGCGGTGATGCCGCTGCCCTATATTTTCTGGGGCGACCGCGTGGTCTTGCAGGAAACGCTCCGCGCGATCAAAGAGATGAATCTCGAAAACATCGTCCAAGGGCACGGCGAGGTGCTGCTGAAAGGCGAGATCGACGAGACGCTGGACGCCTCGACCGCCTATCTCGAATGTATCTACGAGAAAGTGAAAGCGAAACTCTCGACGCGCACCTCCAAAGAACGCTTGATTAACGAGATTACTTTGGAAGCGTGCGGGTTTTCGCCGATCGCGCTCGATGGTTTGGTGAAGCAGTTGCACCGCAGCAATTTGCTGCGCGTCTACCAAACGCTGACCGCGAAGAGTAGATAGGAAGGTCTGGCCATCTCTTCGCCGCGCTCGCAATGACAACGCACTGGTGTTATGAGGGCATGCGTGCCCTCTTTTTGTTTCTGCTTTTTTGACATGCCGCGCCACGCAGATATAATGAAAGCGGCGCAGTCACGCTTGACTACGCACATCCGATTTTAATGGAGCAAGGGTGATGGCAAGCAAGAAGATTCACGTGATTCAGTTTGGACTGGGACCGATCGGCGCGGGCGTCGCGCGCGTGATCGCCGCGCGATCCAATTATCAAATTGTCGGCGCGGTGGACATCGATCAGGCAAAGGTCGGCAGAGACGTGGGGCAGGTGATCGGACTGGAGCGCGATCTAGGCGTCACGATTTCTGACGATACCGCGAAGGTGCTCAAGAAAAAAGCGAATGTCGTGATGCATTGCACCAGTTCCTCGCTGGCGAAGGTGGAGCCGGAATTGGCGGCGATCATTCGAGCGCGGCACAATATCGTCTCGACGTGCGAAGAACTATCGATGCCGTGGGCGACCGCCGAGCGTGCGAAGATCGCCCAGCGCCTCGATCGACTGGCGAGGAAATTCAAGGTGACGCTGCTGGGGACCGGGATCAATCCCGGCTATATGATGGACACGCTGCCGCTCGTGCTTACCGGCGTATGCCAAAAAGTCACACGCGTCCGCGTCCGCCGCGTCGTCGATGCTTCGAAACGGCGCAAGCCGCTGCAGGCGAAGATCGGCACGGGCATGACGGTTGAGGAATTCAAATCCAAAGCCGGCAAATCGATTCGCCACGTCGGGCTGACGGAATCGATCGCGTTGTTGGCGCGGACGTTGCAGTGGAAGCTTGATCAGATCGAAGAAACGATTGAACCGGTGGTCGCGACGCAGCCGGTCAAGACCGAATTCTACGATGTCGCGTCCGGCATGGTGACCGGCGTCGAGCAATTCGGCTACGGCATCCAGAACGGTCAGCGCCTGATCGAGCTGCATCTGCGGATGTGCGTCGATGCCGGCGAAAGCGTCGACGAAGTGTGGCTCGAGGGCAGACCTTCGATCCATTCGGTCATCCACGGCGTCCATGGCGATCTCTCGACCGCAGCGGTCGCGGCAAACTGCGTGCGCCGCGTCGTCGCCGCTGCGCCGGGTCTTATGACGATGGCGGATTTGCCGATTGTCTCGGTTGGGTAATTCGCGATGGAAGACGAAAGACGTAGGATGGAAGCGTCCATCATCGGTCGTCCGTCCCGCGTCATTTTTTGAGGCGGTATGAAACACATCGTTATTCTCACTACCGGCGGCACGATTGCGATGAGCGCGGACGCGCAAGCCGCCGGCGCAGTGCCAACGCTTGCCGGCGCGGCTCTTGCGGCAGCACTGCCGCGCGGCGTCGCGGAAATTCGGACGGAAGAATTCGCGAATTTGCCGAGCGCGCATTTCACTTTGGAGCAGACTTGGAATCTGTCGCGCCGCGCCGCCGCGCTGGTCGCGGACGCCGCGGTCGACGGCGTGATCGTCACACACGGCACGGACACGCTGGAGGAATCGGCGTACCTGTGCGATCTGACCATCGATTCATCCAAGCCGGTGGTGTTCACCGGCGCGATGCGGACGGCATCGGAAATTGGCTACGATGGGATCGCGAATCTCGCAGCGGCGGTGACGGTCGCGGCAAGCGATGATGCGCGCGGACTCGGCACGCTGGTCGTGTTCAACGATGAAATCCACGCCGCGCGCGACGCGACCAAGACGCACACCACCGCGCTCGATACGTTCCAATCGCCGGAGTTCGGCGCGTTGGGGCGCGTCGATTACGGCGGCGTCGTTCTCGCGCGCCAACCGGCGCGCCATGAATTCATCCCCGCGCTGCGGCTTGAAACGAACGTGCATCTGCTGAAACTTGCCGTGGGAATGAGTGACGGCTTGCTGGAATATCTCGCGGAGACCGTCGGCGCGCGCGGCATTGTGCTGGAGGCGCTTGGCGGCGGACGCGTGCCGCCGGGCTGGCTACCGACCATCGAGCGGGCGGTGAAAGCCGGCTGCGCGATCGTTATCACGTCGCGTGTCGGCGCGGGGCGCACCATCGATCGCTACGGTTATGTCGGCGCGCACCGCGATTTGGCGCGCTTGGGCTGTTGGTTTGCGGAGGGGCTGAACGGACAAAAGGCGCGCATCAAGTTGATGGCGGCGCTTGGCGCGGGCGAGGCAAACAAGTATTTCAAAGCATGAGCCGCCGATCTTTTGTGCATCTTACCCAATGCCGGCAGAACTCTTTTCGTCGTACTTGATACCTGGATTCGCCACGATTTTCTCGGAAAAACCCTTGACAAAAAGGATATTTCTGATATAATGGCAACCGTTAAACGAAATAACCGAGTGCCGTGACGCACTCTGAATTTGGCCGAGAAGCCCTTGGATACGCGCTCAGTCGCGCTGGTCCGAGGGTTTTTGTTTTGCTTGAGAAACCGGGATTCCGAAACTTGCCGTCGAAAGGAAATCGCTTGCGCCTTGAAATCATCATTCCCGCGATCCTGATGGGTATCGCCTTTGCCGCGCCACCCGGCGCGGTGACCGCGGAGACATTTCGGCGCGGCGCGCGCGGCGGGTTTGCAATTGCGCTCGGCGTGCAACTCGGCTCGCTCGTCGGCGATGCAATGTACGCGTTGCTTGCGCTGGCAGGACTTGCGGCGCTGGCGCAGAACGCCGCGCTGCAATCTGTGCTTGCCGCGTTCGGCGCGGCGTTCTTGATCTACCTCGCGTGGTCGTCGTTTCAAAGCGTGCGCGCACCCGTCGCGGTTACCGCCGACCCAGCAGGTTTCCAAAACCTCACAGAGATCGAACGGCGCGGCGCGTTTCTCAGCGGCTTGGCGATCTCGCTCGCCAATCCATGGGCGATCGCGTTCTGGCTTTCGCTTGGCGGCGCGCTCGCCTCGCTCGGCGTGGCGAACGCGGGCGCATCGACCAGCGCGCTTTTTTTCGCAAGTTTTATGCTGGGCTCGATCCTATGGTCGATCGCGCTGGCGGTGATCGTCGGGCGGCTGCGCGGAGTGATTCGCCCAGCGATCTTTCGTATCATTTCGATGGTGTGCGGCGTCGCGCTCGGCGCGTTCGGCGTGATGGCGGCGAGTCGTTTGGTTTTTTGGATCATCGGAGCATAAGCAATCTGAGAATTCTCTGAAGGAGGAGAAAAAATGTTAGACACGAAGGAAGTACTTCAAACGCTGCCGGTGTTAAAGCCGGTCGCGCACGACAAAGCGCCCACGCGGTTTGCCTCACCCAAAGAGGTGATCGAGTACGCCAAGGCGCAGAAATTGCAAATCGTCGATCTCAAATTCGTCGATCTGCCCGGCACCTGGCAGCATTTCAGTATTCCGATCACGGAACTGGAAGAGAGTCTGTTCACCGAGGGCATCGGCTTTGACGGCTCGAGTATCCGCGGCTTTCAAGCGATCCACGAAAGCGACATGCTGCTCATTCTCGATCCAACGAGCGCGACGACCGACCCGGTCTGCAATGTGCCGACGCTGACCGTGACGGCAAGCGTGTTCGATCCGATCACGCGCGAGCCGTACACGCGCGACCCGCGGTTTATCGCCCAAAAAGCGGAGCGCTATCTGACCAAGTCCGGTCTGGCGACGACGAGCTATTGGGGACCTGAGGCGGAATTCTTCATCTTCGATAACATCCGCTTCGATCAGGACTCGCACAGCGGTTATTATTTCATCGATTCCGACGAAGGGGTTTGGAATTCCGGGCGCGACCAGGGAACGCAGAATCTGGGTCATCGGCCGCGGTACAAGGAAGGATATTTTCCAGTGCCGCCGGCAGATATGCTGCAAGACATTCGCTCTGAAATTATTTTGCGTTTGATTCAAGCGAATGTGCCAGTGGAAGTGCACCACCACGAAGTTGCCACAGCCGGTCAGTGCGAAATCGATTTGCATTATGGACCGCTGGTGACGATGGCGGATAGCATCATGATGTACAAATACATCATCAAGAACGTCGCGCGGTCGCACGGCAAGACCGCGACGTTTATGCCCAAGCCGTTGTTTCAAGACAACGGATCGGGCATGCACGTGCACCAAAGTTTGTGGAAAGATGGGACGAATCTCTTTGTCGATCCGAACGGGTACGCCGGTTTGTCCGAGCTGGCGAAATTCTACATCGGCGGATTGCTGGCGCACTCGCCCGCGCTGCTCGCGCTCTGCGCGCCGACGACAAACTCGTACCGCCGCCTGGTGCCGGGGTACGAGGCGCCCGTCAACCTCGTTTACTCCAAACGCAACCGCAGCGCGGCGGTGCGCATCCCGATGTACTCGACGAACCCAAAAGCCAAGCGCATCGAGTTTCGCCCACCCGATCCCGCTGCGAATCCGTACCTCGCCTTCGCCGCGCTGATGATGGCGGGGCTGGACGGCATCGCCAGGAAGATCGATCCCGGCGCGCCGATGGACGTCGACATTTACGAGCTGCCGCCGGCGGAAGCGAAGAAGATCAAGCAAGTCCCCGGCTCGCTCGGTGAATCGCTCGACGCGCTCGAACACGATCACGATTTCCTGCTCAAGGGCGACGTGTTCACACCCGACGTGATCGAGACGTGGCTGGAGCTGAAGCGCAAGAAGGAAGTGGACGCCGTGCGCCTGCGCCCGCATCCCTACGAATTCTATATGTACTACGACGCGTAACCGCCAAGCCCGCTTTCAACCTGAAAGCGGGCTTGTTGCGTACGAACGTTACCGCCGTCCTGCCGCGCCATCCGCGGTTTCGAAAGCACGCTGGCAGGGTGTGTGCAAAGTCGCTTGACAAGCGAGGTCTGTCATTTCGAGAATACATACCGCGCGGCGGAATGTTGCCGGTCAGAAACTTGCGCGGCTACTGTCGCGCGGGCAGCCGGCCCGCCTGTGCGGACGAGCCGTCCGCCCCACAGGTAAGTTTCTGGGTAGCGGTTATTGCGACGAGAAATCTCGTTTTTCCGCCAGCCGCGACTGCTCGCTGCGCGCGAAGTGACGATCTACCGACTTTGCACGCGCCCCGGGCACGCTGGCGGTGGGCTTGACTGTGCGCCGGCATCTGTGCTAGAATTCCCAACGTCAATT
>JBBIJS010000029.1:0-17853 GCA_037445855.1 Chloroflexota bacterium
GTGGAACGTCAGGAAGAACGCGCGGAAAATGTAGAACGCGGTCAGCCCCGCCGTCAGCAGCCCGATCGCCCACAGAATGACGTGCCCTGACTCGAACGCCTGCGCGAGGATTTCGTCTTTGCTGAAAAAGCCGGAGAAGAGCGGAAAACCGGAAATCGCGAGCGCGGCGGCAAAGAACGTGATGTACGTCCAGCGCATCTTGCCGCGCAAGCCGCCGAGTTGACGCATATCGATCACGCCGTTCATCGCGTGCATGACGCTGCCGGCGGCGAGGAAGAGCAACGCCTTGAAAAATGCGTGCGTCATCAGGTGAAAGATGCCCGCGCCGTACGCGGCGACGCCGACGCCGAGGAACATATAGCCAAGCTGCGAAATCGTCGAGTACGCCAGCACGCGCTTCAAGTCCATCTGCGTCAGCGCGATCGTCGCGGCAAAGAGCGCGGTCACCGCGCCGATGACCGCGACCACTTCGGACGAGAACGGCGCGAGCGAGAACAGCACGTGCGAACGCGCCACCATGTAGACGCCCGCCGTCACCATCGTCGCCGCGTGGATGAGCGCGCTGACCGGCGTCGGACCTTCCATCGCATCGGGCAGCCAGACGTAGAGCGGCAGCTGCGCGGACTTGCCGACCGCGCCGGCAAACAGCAGCAGAGTGATCGTCGTGATGATTGGCGCGCCGAGTTGAAACATTTGCGGCGCGCGCGCAAAGACATCGGCAAAATTCAGCGAGCCGAAGGTGACGAAAATTAAAATGACGCCGAGACCGAAACCAAAGTCGCCGATGCGCGTCGTGATGAACGCTTTTTTGCCAGCCGCCGCGGCGGCAGGGCGCGTGAACCAGAAGGAAATCAGAAGATACGAGCACAGCCCGACCAGTTCCCAGCCGACGTACATCAAAAGGTAGTTGCTGCCGAGAACGAGGATGAGCATCGAGAATACGAAGAGATTCAGGTACGTGAAGAATCGACCGTAACTCTCGTCTTCCGCCATATAGCCGGTGGAGTAGACGTGGATGAGAAAACCAACGCCGGTGACGACGAGGAGCATCAGCGCGGAGAGAGGGTCGAGCAGGAACGCGACATCGATCTTGAAATTGCCGACTGGAATCCAGGAATAAACCGAAACGTTGAAGACGCCCTGCGCGCCCGCGCCGAGCACGGTGAAGAATTCCGCCAGCGCGACGAGGAACGACAAGCCGACCGAGCCGACGCCGATCACGCTGACGAGCCGGCGCGGCATCTTACGACTGAATATTGCGTTGATTGCCGCGCCCGCAAGTGGCAGCGCGGGCACGAGAATGAGATAGTTGAGCAAGTGAATAATTCCTTGGTTTCAGGGTCTATGCGTAGACCAAACGTCCTTTGGGTTCTGGAATCGGTCGCCCTAACTCTCGCGCTGTCTCAATCCATTCGCGGATGATTACCTCGGCATTAGCAAGCGCTTTCTGATAAGTTGCGCCGTCTGCCATGCACCCTGGCAACTCGGGTACCTCGACTACAAAGGACTTGTCTAGTTCACTCCAATATATAATGACTTCATACCGAATCATTGTCATCGCCTCCCAGTTTGTGCTTGACAATCAACTCGCGCGCCTGTTTGACTTGATAGGGCTTGGCGTGCGCGCCTTTAGGTTGCAGATTCAGGATTTCTGCGATGCCTTCTTTGGCAAAAATGTGATGGCTTCCGCGAATCCGTTCGTCAAAGCCTAATCGTTGCAAAAGATTACACAATTCCACGAAAGAAACATTCGCATCCGACGTTCCGCGCAAAATCTTGTCCAAGACTTTATCTCGGCGCGGCATATTGTCCTCTCAGGTCTCACTGCAGTTTGCGCTGACGAACCGGCGCGGCACGCGAAGCGTGCGGCTAAAGATTGCGTTGATTGCCGCGCCCGCGAGTGGAAGCGCGGGGACGAGGAAGAGATAGCAGCGCGCCATTCGTTGAAACGAACGGCTATCAATCGCGGAACCTGTTGCGCGAACTGGCAATGCTCACGGCAAATGTTCCAGGTCATCCAAATCTTTGTGTCTTCCACTTGCCTTCTTGTTTTTCTTCAGCTTTGACAGACTGATCAAATTGACCCGGACTCCATCGATGAGAGCCACCACGCGCTTTGCGTAACATTCGCCAAAACTCACGCCTGAAATTTCCGTCGCCAGTTCAATTCGGATCGGCGCGACACCCATTCGCACGATCCTGTCTTTAAGAAACAACTCAGGCGAGAGGTCGGCTCCGCTAAACCCGAATGCGCGCAGGACCGTCACCAACTTTTCTGCGTTTTTTGGCTCAGCGGCGACAAAAATATCAAGATCGTTGGTTGTGCGTGGGTAGCCGTAATAGCCGACCGCGTAACCGCCGATGACGAGATACTTGACCTTTTTCGCGTTGAGTAACTTCAAGAACTCTTTGAAGTCGTTGGGTAGCGAGATTTCCATAGTTGATTCGACGCAGTAGTTCTATATGCCGGACGCGCTCTTGCGGAGTTCGCGAGAACCAATAACGCTTTGCATCGGAATCGTCAAAATCGTTCAAGACCGAGAACTTGCGTCGATCGATTTCGACACCTAACCGCGTCGATTTCTTCATAGCATCACCCTATACCTGCACGCCGGCGCGCCCACCGCGCGGCACGCGACTTCTTCAACCTTGCAATCGTCATTGTCCAGAATCCACGCGACCAAGCCATGAATGAAGCCGACGGTCGTGAGGCAGACGGGCTGCTACCCTCTTAATTCGCTGACCTCGTCCACATCCACCGCGTCGCGCGAACGATAGATCGCGACGATGATCGCCAGACCGACGGCAACTTCGGCGGCGGCGACGGTCAGGATCAGAAATACAAAGACCTGACCGTCGAGACTATTCAAATAGCGCGAGAACGCGACGAATGCGAGGTTCGCGGCGTTGAGCATCAACTCGACGCCCATGAACATGACGAGCGGATTGCGGCGGACGAGAACTCCCACCGCGCCGAGGCAGAACAGAATCGCGCTGAGGACGACGAAATGATTCACGGTCAACATCGTATCTCCAAGTGAATCAGTGTTCAGTGTTCAGTAATCAGTGAACTGAATACTGATTACTGACTTACTGACTTCCGCTTCGCCAACACCATCACGCCGACGATGGCGACGAGCAGCAACACCGACGTGATCTCGAACGGCAAGATAAAATCCGTGAACAAGAGCTGCCCGACCGCTTCCACGCCGCCGCGCGCTGCAATGGTTTCCGGCGTGAACGCGCCGCGCGTGGGCGGCAGTACCGCCGCGCCCAACACCACGATCAGCATGATCAAGAGCAGCGCGCCAAAGAGAATCGCCAGCGAGCGCTGCGCTTTCAACACGCCCCCGCCTTGATCGACGCCGGGACTGAGCAGCATGATGACGAAGACGAATAGAATCAGGATCGCGCCCGCGTAGATCATCACCTGCGCGACCGCGATGAACGGCGCGCTCAGCAGCACGTACATCGCCGCGAGCGAGACGAACACCAGCGCGAGACTGAGCGCGGCGTGCACGGGATTACGGAGCAGCACCATCCCTAGCGCGGCGATGACGGCAAGCGTGGCAAAGAGGTAAAAGACGATCAGGTCCATTTAGGTTTTCGACTCGCGAATCTGGGTCGCCATTTCATTTGCGTGGGTGGTCGCGTGACTGTAGATGACGACGAGCAATTCCTTCAGCTTGAGTTCGCCGTAGAGCGGATGCTGACCGCGCAGGTCGAGTTGTTCCGGCGTGATGTTCTGCAAAAACGCGATCAATTCGGCGTGCGTCGCCTCGAGTTCCGCGCGAATATCGGCAAGCGTTTTTTCCTTGCGCTTGGCGACCTGGCGCGCGTTGAAGACATCGTTATTGTATTCCGGCGGCAACTGCGGATCGTCGCCCTTGGCGATTCGCTGGGCGATGCCGAACATGCCGCGGTTGGCGCCGGCGAGGTGCGCCGCTTGGTCCTTGACCGACCATTCCGGGTTGACCATCACGCGCGCGGCGCGCTCGTCCGTCAATGCATCGAGCGTGCGGAACAGAATCGTATGCGCTTCCGTCAGTTTGCTCGCGATCGGTTCGAGGTCTTTCAACATGCGTGCCTTTCGTATGGGCGCGCCGCGTGCGCGCCCGGCGGGCGACCCTGACTGTGGCGCACTTGACAGCCAGGTCACCCCTACAAATTATTTTCCGACCAACACGAGTACGACGGCGGTCACGAACACATTGGCGAGCGAGAGCGGCAGCAGCACCTTCCAGCCGAAACTCATCAACTGATCGTAGCGGAAACGCGGCAGCGTGAAACGAATCCACATGAAAACGAAAATAATGACGAGCATCTTGATGATCAGCCAATGGACGCCGGGAAATATTCCGAACGGTCCTTGGTAGCCGCCCAAAAATAGGGTCGCGGCGACCGCGCTGACAGTCATGACGTTGATGTACTCCGCCATGTAGAACAGCGCAAATTTCAGCGACGAGTATTCGGTCTGGTAACCGGCGACCAGTTCCGTTTCCGCTTCGGGCAGATCAAACGGCAAGCGGTTCGTTTCCGCGAGCGCGGTGATGAAATAGATGATAAAACCGAGCGGCTGCCAGACCACATTCCAGATCGTCGCTTGCTGTTCGACGATCCGCGTCAGACTGAGCGTGCCGCTCACCATCAACACGCCGACGAGCGCTAGCCCGAGCGAAACCTCGTAGCTAACCATTTGCGCGGTCGATCTCAGCGCGCCGAGCAAAGAATATTTATTGTTCGAGCCCCACCCACCCAGGACGATGCCGTAGACCGCCAGCGAGCCGATCGCGAGCAGATAGAGCACTGCGACATTGACGTCTGCGATAACGAACTTGATGGTATAGCCCGCGATCGTGATCGCCGGGTTCAGCGGGATCACCGCCCACGCCAGCAGCGCAGTGCCCACCGCAATGCCGGGCGCGAGCGTGTAGATCACCTTGTCGGACAGCGCCGGCGCAAAGTCTTCTTTGAAGATCATCTTGACCGCGTCGGCGATGGGTTGGAGGACAGCGAAACCGCGAATCGCGCCCACGCGGTTAGGACCGACGCGCGACTGGATGCGCGCGACGACGACGCGCTCCATCAACGTCAAATACGCAAAGCCGGTCAGCAGAACGAGAATGACCACAATGCTTTTGATCAGCCCTTCGATGAGCGTCACCGCCAACGGATCGAGCGTCACTAAAACCTCAATAACTCACGCAATACGCACCACAGAATACGTTGTGCGGCGTATGGCGTGTTGCGTAGGGTAGATTACTTCTTCAAGCGCTCCAAAATCTCATCGATCTTTTCGTTCGTCAAATCCTGCTGATGCTCCGCGCCGTCGATTAGCATCACCGGCGCGTGATCGCACCCGCCGAGACATTCCGCGTCGCGCAGCGTCACCTTGCCATCCGCGGACGTCTGCCCGGCTTTGCAGCCGAGCTTGTGCTCGATATGCTCCAGCATTTCGTCCGCGCCGCGCAGCGCGCACGGCAGATCGGTGCAAAAGAACACGGTGTGCTCGCCGACTTTTTCGCGCGCATACATCGTATAAAAACTCGCGACCGACCCCACTTCTGTTCTCGATAACCCGATCACGTCCGCGATATCCTGAATGACCTCGTCGGGCAGCCAGCCCACTTCGCGCTGCGCGAGGTGCAGCGCGGGCATGATCGCCGACCGCGAGTCCGGATATTTCGTCATCAACGTTTGGATATCAGACTTTGCCTTTTCAGAAAGCATGCGTTCACCTGAAAAAATCGAAAATCCTAAAACTGAAATTTCTCAGTCCCAGTCAAATCCGCCTTTGCGCCAGACGTAGACGTAACCGATCAACAAGATGAGCATGAAAATTCCCATCTCGATCAAGCCGAAGAGCTGCAGCTGGCGAAAGAGGACCGCCCAGGGATAAAAGAAAATGATCTCGATGTCGAAAAGAATAAATAGGACTGCCGTGAGGTAATAGCGAACGGAGATGCGGCGGCGCGCCGAACCAAAGGGAGGCATCCCGGATTCGTACGGCTCGAGTTTGGCGGGAGTGGGTCGGCGAGGACCGACGAGGGCGGAAAGCGTCAGAGCGATTGCTGCAAACGCGACCACCACCACGACCATGACGAGGATTGGCAAATAGTCGATCGGCATTGCTGACCTAAAACGCGTGGATTCAAATTACTTCGTGAATCATATTACAAATCGGCGGGAATGTCAAAACGGCGAATAACAAAGACGCGCGCAAGAAAAACACCTGCGCGCGTCTTTGAGTTGCCGAGCTAGTGCCCCATCATTTTCATCGACGGACCCTCTCTCAAGTACTTCTCCGGGTCCTTGTCGAAAGCGACCTTACAGCCGCGAGAGCAAAAGTAGTACGTCGCCGCCTTGTACTCGGACTTGGCGGCTTCCTTGCCCTCCACGACCGTCATTCCACACACCGGGTCTTTGTGTTCCATTCGATTTCCTCCTGTGATTATTTGTTGGACAGTTTTGAAAATTGTCCTACTTCACCGCGTCAATCCCGATAAACAATCCGCCGATGTGCCGCTGCACTGCGCGCACGCGAAATCCCGCGCGCTCGACCGCCGCGCGCGTGTCGCGGTTCAAGTGACAGCCGCCGGCGATCTCTTTCCACAGCGGCGTGACCAGGTCCTGCGCGCCGGCGATGAATCGATTGTCCACACGCACGTGCTCGACGATGCGAAACGCGCCGCCGGTTTTCAACACGCGCCGCGCCTCCGCCAACGCACGCGCGGGATCGCCAATCGTGCAAAACGTCAGCGTCCCCACCACCGCGTCGAACGCTTCATCCGCGAACGGCAGCGCCTCCGCCCGCGCTTGCTGCAGCGTGAGCGTCTCGCCGCGTCCGTCGCGCCGCGCGAACGCGCGTCGCAGCGACGCGCCGTCCGGATCGATCGCGACAATCGACGCGGCTGCGCGATAGAGCGGCAGATTCAAGCCGGTGCCAATGCCCAGTTCAAGTACGCGCCCGCGCGCCGCGCTGACCACCCACTCGCGCCATTTGCGCACGCCCATCGGATCGAACGGCGCGATCAGCGGATCGTACATCGCCGCGAGCAATTCACCCATTGCCCGGTTTCCTAATCATCTGGGGGTCTGCGACTCGAGCGCGCACCGCCGCGCGCAGCATTTCTTTCGTGGGCCAGCCCTGCAAGCCGGCAGGCGTCCGATAGACGCGGCACTGCATCGCGAAATTATTCTGCCCCGGTTCGGTAAACGGATCCACACCGTTCAAGTGGATCGTGGGCGAACCCAGGAATCTCTTGGCGACGGCAGCCGCGCTATCCTGCACCTGAACCATCTCGATCGCCGCGTCGATCTTCTCCTCGCGCAACACCTGCTCCAGCATGTCCTGCGCGTTCTGATAGGATGGACATCCGTCGAACCAAAGCAACTCGATTTTCATGGCGTCCTTTCCGCGGCGTGCTTCAATTGCGCCGACGCGTGTCGGTAGACATCGCGCATGCCGTCCTCAATGATCGGGAAGAGGAACCAGACCGTCGCCAGCCCGAACATAAAGCCGGTGATCCAGCGCATATCAGAATTGAACGAACCGAACGCATCGCCCACATAAAACGACGATGGAAAAATATTACCGGTCAGGAATTGCAGCCAGGCGTTCGTGTCGCGGAAACCCGTGCCGCTCGTGCCGGCGACCAGATCGTTGACCATATGCGTGACGCCGTCGATCCCGACGGGGAGAATTGCCGTCAAGAACCACGCCACCGGCGAAAGTGGTTTCAAGCGCTTGCGGAGTACGGCGAAGATCAGCGCGCCAATCCAGATGCTGCCGTAGAACGACATCATCCGGTCGCTCCATGCGATCTTGTAGCCGAATTCCGGAGTGCCCGTGAATTGCCGCAAGCCAAGAAAGCCGTCCAGGGGCCATACCGATTTCACTTCTTGGTACGAATACATCGGCTTGGAACCGAAAAGAAAAATGGAGCGTTCCGGCAATTGATGACAGACAAAACTGTACGCGGTATAAATATCACTCGCCGCTCCCGTCGCGCCGCTTTGCATCAGAATCGGCGCGAGGAACGGCGTCAGCACATATGCGCCGTAGACGACGATGAACAATGCCAGCCAATGCCGCCCCACAAACGCCGCAAAGCGATCGACCGCGATGATAAAAGTTCGCATCGGACCGGCTAAGGTCGTTTCAGACATTTGAGATTCCTCTCTCGAGCTAAATCGCCGGCGCGCGGAAATTGCGCAGCCGCAGCGAGTTGGTCACGACGAACACGGACGAGAACGCCATTGCCGCCGCCGAGATCATCGGATTCAAGAGCAAGCCAATGAATGGATACAGGACGCCTGCCGCGATCGGAATGCCGATAATGTTGTAGATGAACGCCCAGAACAGATTGCCCTTGATCGTGCGAATCGTTTGTTTCGATAGCGCGATCGCGGTGACTACGCCGCGCAGGTCGCCGGAGATGAGCGTGATCTCCGCGGCTTCCATCGCGACATCCGTGCCGGTGCCAATCGCGATTCCGATATCGGCTTGCGCGAGCGCCGGCGCGTCGTTGATCCCATCGCCCACCATCGCGACCGTCTCGCCTTGCTTTTGCAATTCCTTCACCTTGTCCGCTTTCTGGTGCGGCAGTACTTCGGCAAAGTAATGATCGATCCCAACCTGCTTGGCGATGGCGGCGGCGGTGCGCGGGTTGTCGCCGGTCAGCATATAAACTTTCACGCCGAGTTTCTTGAGCGCGTCGACCGCGGCGCGCGAGTTGGGCTTGAGCGTATCTGCCACGGCGATCAGCCCCGCCGGCTTGCCGTCGATCGCGGCAAACATCGCGGTCTTGCCCGCGTCCGCCAGCGCGGTCGATTGCGTCTCCAAGCCATCCAGCACGATCCCGGCATCGCCCATCAATTTCGCGTTACCGATCAACACATCGCGCCCGTCGACGCGCGCGCGGACGCCATGCCCCGCCACCGCGCCAAATTCAGACGCCGCGCTGAGCGTCAGTCCCAGCTCGTTCGCACGCTTGACAATGGCTTGCCCCAGCGGATGCTCGCTGTTCTTCTCCGCCGACGCGACGAGGCGCAAGAATTCACTGGTTTGACTGTTCACGGACCACTGTTCGCTGACCACTGTCTCCGTGACTGCCGGCGCTCCTTGCGTCAACGTCCCGGTCTTGTCGAGAATGATCGCCGTGACCTTGTGCGCGGTCTCCAGCGCGCCGCCGCTCCGAATCAGCACGCCGTTCTCCGCGCCCTTGCCGGTGCCGACCATGATCGCCGTAGGCGTCGCGAGCCCCAGCGCGCATGGACACGCGATAATCAGCACCGCGACGAAATTCACGAACGCAAAGTTGAACGCCGGCTGCGGACCGAAGATCAGCCAGACGATAAATGTCACCGCCGCCAATCCAACCACCACCGGCACGAAGACCGCCGAAATCTGATCCGCCAGCCGTTGAATCGGCGCTTTCGATCCTTGCGCATCCTCGACCAGCTTGATGATCTGCGCGAGCGCGGTTTGCTTGCCCACCTTGCGCGCCTCAAATTTGAACGCGCCCACCTTGTTCAGCGTCGCGCCAATCACGGAATCGCCGACGGCTTTTTCGACCGGCAGACTCTCGCCCGTAATCATCGATTCATCCAGCGACGAATAGCCATTGACGATCACGCCATCGACCGGCACCCTTTCGCCGGGGCGGACGGCGACGATATCGCCCACGTGCACGTCATTCACCGGAATCTCGATTTCCGCCCCGTCGCGCTCAACGCGCGCGGTCTTGGCTTGCAACTGCATCAGATTCTTGATCGCGTCCGAGGTTTGCCCTTTCGCGCGCGCTTCGAGATACTTGCCGACTTTGATGAGTGTAATGATGACTGCCGCGCTCTCAAAATAGACGTGTGAGTTGATCGTGACGCCGAACAGCGGCGCGAACAAGACGATCACGCTGAACCAGTACGCCGCGTTCGTGCCGAGCGAAATGAGCAAGTCCATATTCGGCTTGAGCGCGGTCGCCGATTTCCACGCGCCGCGATGATACGAGCGACCGACATAGAACTGCACCGGCGTCGCCAACGCGAACAACAGCCAATCGAAATACTGCCAGTTGAACAGCCCCGGCAGAATGTCCATCCGACCCAGCGCGACGTGAAGAATATCGCGTCCCATCGCAAGCAGAAAGAGCGGCAGCGTGAATGCGGTTCCGATCACCAGATCGCGCCATTCGCGCTGGCGTTCTTCCTCGCGCAGCGCGCGCTCGCGGTCGACAAATTCCTCTTCCTTGCCGCCGAGGTCGAGCACTTCATAGCCCACGTCCTCGACCGCGTGCTTCAAGTCCGCCAACGTCACCGCGCCCGGAATCATTTCGACCGTCGCGCGTTCCGTCGCGAGGTTGACGCTCGCGTTCAAGACGCCGGGCACGCCGCGCAAGCCGCCTTCGACGTGCGCCACGCACGACGCGCACGTCATCCCGCCGATCGGCAGCGTGACTTTATCGACGACGACATCGTAGCCCACGTCACGCACCGCCGCGACCATCTGATCGACCGTCGTTTTCTCCGGATCGAACTGCACCGTCGCGCGCTCGTTCGCCAGATTGACGCTCGCCTTTTCAACGCCGTCCACTTCATTCAGCCCGCCCTCGACATGAACCACACACGACGCGCAGGTCATACCTTGGATGGGTAAGGTTACTTGTTTCAAAGACATCTTCACTCCAGTATTCGGTAAGCAGTGTTCGGTGTTCAGTATACAGCGCAAGTCGCACGACCACGCTGAATACTGAACACGGCTTAAAGCTTCGCCGTCGTTTCAAAAACGTCCAACAGTTCCTTGATCACGCGCTCGCGCTCTTTCGGCTTGTTGCCGCGAATCGCCGTCGTCACGCAGCTGCCCAGATGCCGCTCCAGCAGCAACCCGTTCAGCTTGTCCAGCGCTTTTTGGATCGCCTGCGTCTGCTTGATGATGTCCACGCAGTACGTGTCCGCGTCGATCATCCGCACGACAGCGCCCATGTGCCCTTGGATGCTCAGCGCGCGGTTTCGCAAATCGTGTTTCTCTGTGTCCGCCATACGTCGCTCTCCTCTGCCCCACCCCCCACCGGAGGGGGTAGACTGTTGCCAGTATACTCCGCGCGGCTCCTTTTGTCAAATCGCGGCAACTGAACAAAAAAGGACCGCTCACGCGAGCGGTCTCCCGGCGCATTCGCTAACGCGCGGCGCGGACGGCTCAGTCCGCCTCGTCCTCTGCCGGCGCGGCGCTCCCGGGCAGCGCGCCGGTCTTGCGCCAATCTTCGAAGAAAAACTTGACCATCGCCCAGAGCACGCCGGCAATCGGAATTCCAAAGAAGGCGCCCCAAAAGCCGGCGACCTTGACGCTGACCAGAATCGCCGCGAACACCAGCAGCGGATGCAAGCCGACGGCGTCGCTCATCAGGCGCGGCATCAGCACGTTCACAATGCCGAACTGATAGATGAACAGGATGACGAGCAAGACCAACGCCAGTCCCGGCGCTTGGATCAGCACAACCAGCAGCGGCGGCAGCAGCGCGATGAACGGTCCGACGAGGGGGATGAGCATGAAGATGCCGGCGAAGAGACTGGCGACCAAAACGAAATTCAGTCCCAGGACGGTCATCACGATCGCAGTGCCCGCCATTTGCAAGAACGACTGCAGCAGCTGGCCGCGGATAAAGCCGCCAAACGTCCGATCGACGCTGTGACCGAGGAACTTGATTTCGTCATAGTACGAACTTGGAATGACGTTGAGGATGCTCCGGCGCAAGCGCGGTCCGTCGAGCGTAATGTAGAATCCCAGGATCAACACGAGAAACAAATTCGCGAGGAGCGACACGATCCCCGTGAAAATGACCAGCGCATTCTGAATCAGCGTCGCCGCGTAGCCCTGCAAACCGCTCAGCGCGGCGCCGATCGCGTCACCCACTTTGACGCGCAAGCCGAAGCGCAATAGCTGATCTTGCACCCAGCCGCTTGCTTCCGGCGCGCGCGCCACATATTCCGGCATCCGATTCGCCAACTGCGAAAGCTGCGTCACTGCCGTCGGAGCAAACACCGCGACCAGCACAACAATCGCCAGTACCAAAACCAGATAAACGATCGCGACGGCTGCGCCGCGCGGCATCCGCAGGTGTCGCCAACCCTGCGCGCGTTCTGCTCCCAGCGCCGGCTCCACGAGGCGAATCAGCCCGCGCGGAATCGGGTGCTGGCTCAATTGGAAAACCAATGGATTCAGCACAAACGCGACCAGCCAGGCGAGGACGAACAACAGAATCAAATCGGCAAAGCCGCCGGCGAACTGCCACACCATCTGGGCTAGAAATAACGATGCGAGGATGATGAGCAAAATCAAGAGGGCGCGGGTCAAACGCGTGTTATCCATATCGTTATCTCCGTGGCGAAGGATTCCGGCGCGACCGCAACCAGCTCACGGTCCATAACAACCCGGCGACGAGGAACACGCCGCTTAGGGCGAGCACCGTTGTGCCGGGAAATTCGTGCAAGCCGTCGGCTGTGACCTCAAACCCGTCCAGCGCGACCTCGCCGCTCTGCCCCACGACGACTTGGACGGTGTGCGTGCCGCGCGGAATGCTGCGGGCGACGGGCACGCGAATCTGGTATTCGTCGTTTGGAGAGGACAGCTCGACATAGGAATTGCCATTGGGATCCAGCGGCAAACTGGGGACCGCCTGTCCATCCAGCGTGATCCACGCGCGGCCCAGCGTGGGACCGCGGCGCATGATCAGATCAAACCCGTCGCCCCAGAAATGGATCGTCGCGCGCGCGCCGGGCTGGCGCGTAACCATATCACTGCCCGCGCTCAGCCGCGGGTTGAGGTACGGCTGCCAGGTGCCGCTGAGATTCACCGCCGGGTTGGTTTCCTGGTACACGCCGGGTTGCGCCACCACCGGAAAGGTTGCCGCCTCTTTCACGCGCAGATACACGAGGCGCGGCGTAAAGTCCGTATCGACCATTCGGAAATAATAGTCCGAACTATCGGGACGGATATCGCCGACTTGCCGGAAGTACCAGATATTGAATACACCCACCCAGGGCCACTGGTCGCGTCCTTGCGTGATGCCGCGCACGGTGTAATCGGCTTGCTGCTGCTCCGTGACCCTGCCCCAGATCAACTTGTCTGCCGGAAAATCCGCCGGCGAGGCGTTCCAGCCGTACTCGTTGATCCAGACGGCTTTGTTCGTATCGCCAAAACCTTCCATGATCTGTCGATCGAGCGCGACGCGCTGAAAATTCAACTGCTTGGGATCGGGCGGATCGTCGGGCGAGGCGCGCAGCCCGAACGCGTTCGCCGAGAGGATGTCGAAATAATCCTTCGCGCCGGCGCGGTACAGCGCGGTGAGGTAATCGAGGTCATTCATGTTCCGCCACTGCGGCGAGCCGGGCGCCCACGCTTCGCCAAGCGTGATGGCGAGCGGCGCGGAGAGAACGCGGATGTTCGGATCGGCGGCTTTGGCGCGCGCGTACGCGACTTTCAAAAGATCGACGTACGCATTCGGATCGACTGGACGGTTGCCCCATTCCGGGAAAATATTCGGCTCGTTCCAGACTTGGATGTAATGCACGCGCCCGCGATAGCGGCGCACGAACGCGTCGACGAAATCGCCGTAATCGTTGAGATTATCCGGCGGCGCCTGCGCGATCGACTTGTCTTTATGCGCCCATGCCGGCGGGCGGTCGAGCCGCGCAATGACCTGCAAGCCGTACTTTTCGAAGGTGGCGATGATTTGATCGGTCTTGCTCCAATCAAATTGATTCTTGACTTTTTCGATTTCTTCCCACGAGAACTCCTGCTTTGCCCAGACGATGCCGGCTTCGCTCGCCATGCGCACGGTGCGGTCGCGCTTCCACTCCTCCACCTCGCGGTCGAGAAAGAAATTCGCGCCGTACGGATTGACATCGGTATCGGGAATCAGACGCGGCGGGAGCGCGGCGGGCGGCGGGGTGTCCGCTTCCATCCAGGTTGCCACAGTCCCACCCACTCCGGCGAGCGCGCCCAGCGCAATGAGGATGAGCAAGAGACGAACGAGACGCGGAGGAATTTTCAAAAACCAATCTCCTTGCGGAACTGGCGCAATCATAGCACAACGCGGCGAGAGCGTCAAAAAAGAAAAACCTTGCGAAAGGTTGTGCCCCCTCGCAAGGTTTCGTTTCATTCCTATTGCACGCCGGAGAACGACCGCTCGTAGATGAGCAACTTCCAGAGCGTGTCTTCGCCCAGCGCTTTCCACGGCGGCATGCCGGTGCCGGTCACGCCTTCCGAGATGCGATAAAAGTGACAATCGACCGGCAATCCTTGCATATACGCCTTGTCCGTAAAGTTGACCGGCTTGGGATTCAGCGCCGCAGCGGCGGGACCATCCCCTTTGCCGAGCGCGCCGTGACACGCCGCGCACTTGTCGTCATACACTAGTTTGCCGGCGGCGATAACGGTTTGATCGTCCAACTTGTACGGCGACTTTTTGCCGGCGTACAGCGCGGGAATATTTTGGCAGGTGGGATCCAAACCGGCTTTTTGCGGCGCGGGCGTCGGGCTGGGACCGGGCGTCATCGTCGGCTGCGGCGTGCCAGGCGGCGGCCACGCGTTCACTTCGGGCGCGGCGTCCTGCCAGTTCAGCACGAACGCCACGAGCGAGTCGATCTGATCCGGGCGCAGCGGACCGCCAAACTCCTGGCTCCACGTCGGCATTCGACCGGCGTAAAGGTCGGGGCGCGATTGGACCGGGCGACCGCCGGCAATGGTGTCCTTCACGAATCCGTCCACGCTGCCCGACCAGCCGATTGATTTTTCGCGGCGACCATCCAGCAGGTCTTTACGATTGATCGCTGGCGCGAGCTGCGGGATGCCCTCGCCCTTTTTGCCGTGACAACTGTAACAGTACTGACCGTACAAATCCGCGCCGGCTTCGATCTGACGCGCGTTGAGATCCGCCGCGCGCTGCTCGATGCCGGTCAGCTGCGTCTTGGGCACTATTCCCAAGTCGTGACCCAGGTCGTTGATCGTGATCGCGGCGAGCGGGATGCACGTCAGCAGGGTGAAGATGATGCCAACTAGGATTTTGAGTTGAGTGGACATGGGTGATTACCTTACTGGTAGACCGAGTCTCGATGCAGGTAGAGGACTTTTTCATACGTGCCGGTGTCGCCCGCGACCTGAGGCGTCCACGTGACGCGCAGCGTGATCTTCTTCAGGTCGGATTGCCAATCTTCCACCACAAAGAATCCTTGCGCGTCCGTCAGCCCGGCTTTGTTGCCGGAATCCTTCGCGCGCTGGGACGCTTCGGCGACGCGCCCTTCCATCCGCGCCAGCATGCTCTCGAACGGCTTGGCATTCGCGGCGGGGTTGGCGTATTGCGATAGATCATAGGTGCCGACGGGAATCCCGGCATAGCCGAGCTGCCGGACTTCGCCGCAGTTTTCCGGGATCAGCGGGATCGGCGGCAGCACACATTCTTCCGGAATGAATTGCTGACCGATCTCGACCGCCGGCGGCGCGCTCACCGCGTAGAGCGGCGTGCCAAAGTACGAGAAGAGCACGATCAAGCCGACCGATAGCCAGCCCAGGGTGACGCCCAACTTGCGATTTCGTCCCATGCGGCTGGACGAGCGACCCCACAGTTTGTCCCAGAATTCGTCGATGTACGGAACGGCGAAGAGGACGATGAAAATCAACGTCGGCAGCATCACGCCCTGCACCGCCGGACTGTCGTAGAAATTCTTGACGATGCTCAATCCAAACGTGTTGTCAATCGCGCGCAGGATCGGCAGCATGAACGGGTCTTTCAACATGCCCTGAATCCACAGAAAGTACCACGGCGCGGTGGTGTGCAGCGGAGTGCGGAATGGATCCGAGTGGTGTTCCAGCGGCGCGTGGAACGCGAACGCGGAGAAGGCGACGAACGCAAAGACACCGATCGCCAGCCACATCAATTCCTTCGTCAGCACTTCGGGCAAGTAATCCAACTTTTCCTTCGCGGCTTTACGCACCGCCGGGTCAGGCGATTCTTCTTCGCTCGCCGGCAAGCTGATGCCGTGCAAGCGTGAGATGCGATAATAGTGCACCGAGATGAAAATAATCGCGAGGATCGGGAGGAGGATGACGTGACCGAGGTAAAAGCGCAGCAAGCCGTTCTGTCCGATCGTGTCGCCGCCGCGCAGGAGCAGGTTGGAAATATAGCCGGCAATTTCTTTCGGCGGGGCGGATTTCGCCATGCTCGTGCCGATGGTGACCGCCCAGTACGCCAATTGGTCCCACGGCAGCAGGTAGCCGGAGTAGGACAAGCCCAGCGTGAGAATCAAGAGCACCACGCCGGTGACCCAGGTGAATTGCCGGGGGTGCTTGAAGGAACCGGTGAGATACACGCGCAGCATATGCAGCGCGACGACGATGACCATCACCTCCGCGCCGACGCGGTGAATATCGCGCATCAACTGCCCGAAGGGAACCTCGGCGATGATCTTGATCATCGACTGGTACGCCTGATCCTGCGATGGGATGTAGAACACCATCAGGATCAAGCCAGTGATCGTTTCGACGACAAAGGAAAACGCGGCGAGAAAACCAAGTCCGAAGGTATGCGTGATTTTGGTCGAGGAGCGCTCGTAGTAGCGCGGGCGAATATGCGCGAAGAAGGCGTTGGTAAAAACCTTATAGCGCGGATTCGGACGTTCGATCGGCGGATCGCCGCGGAACATGGCGCGCACGTCGGCGATGCCCATGCCGGCGGACACCGCGCGCATCGTATCGTCGGCAACCTTGAAACCGGTCTCGCGCGTTTGCTGCGCCAGTTTTCCCCGGCCCTCTTTGCTGCGCACCTGCCCGATCAGCGGCAAGGCATTCTTGATTCCCACCGGCAACCGCTCGCGGATCTTTTCGGCGACCGCCGCGAGAGGACCGCGATGTCCGTTCCGTTCAAACATGCTGTGTTCCTCCTGTGTTGAAAGCGGTACGAGGACGACGCATCCTCTTGCGCCTAGCCGTGCGACTGACCCGAGATGACCTTGCCCGTATCGATCATGACATCGACCGAACTATCGGACGGAGCGGCAAGCGGATCCCCTTTGGCATCGGTCGAAGCGATAACTTGATTTCCGGCGCCCACATAGGAGATGACCATGCGGTCGAGACTGCGCGGCGCGGGACCCTCGATGTAGGTTCCGTCCTTCTGATACTTGGAGCCGTGGCAGGGACATTCGAATCGACCCGTGACCTCCTGCCACGCGTAGAGACACCCTAGGTGAACGCAGACATCGTACAGCGCGATGATCATGCCGTTCACGTTCGAGAGCCAGAATTTGCCGTCGGTATTATGAATCGGCGGATCGGTGGGCTTGGGGAGCACATCGCCGGCTTTGCCCAGCGGGAAGACGCCGCCGAATTCGCCGGGCTTGAAGCGCGGAAACGCAAAGAAAAAAGTAGCGCCGCCAAACCCGACGAGAAACACAAAACCCAGACTGGAGAGCCACGCGTAGTTGAGGAATTCGCGACGCGTGAGTGGGGGCATGGTATGCGGAGCGGCGGCAGTCGTCTTGGCTTCTTCAGCCATAGGTCTGTCAGTCTCCTTCCTAAGGGTCACCCGAAGAGCGTCGCCATTATAGCACAACGAAATGAAAAATCAAGTGCCCCTCGCGATTTTCAAAAACCTCCGGGTCTTTTGACAAAAGCGAACGCGTATGATAGATTGAAATCAGTTGGGTTGTTTGGTAGTTGGGTGGCTGGGTGGTTAGATAGTTCGTTCGCCTGGAGAACAAGTCTAACGACCTAACCGCCAAACTATCTAACCAGCTAACTTTTTCCTGGGGGTGGTTGATTCCCGGTGGGGTCCGCGGTCTTCAAAACCGTTGAGAGGCGTT
>JBBIJS010000030.1:0-17108 GCA_037445855.1 Chloroflexota bacterium
CGCTGATGGAACGCGCGCCGTTCGGCGTGTGCGGCTCGATCACGCCGGTGACCAATCCCACCGCGACCGTCATCGGCAATTCCATCGCGATGATCGCCGCCGGCAACTCGGTGGTCTTCAATCCGCATCCCAGCGCGAAGGAATGCAGCGCGCGCACGATTGTCACGATCAACCAAGCTATTGTCGAAGCCGGCGGACCGGCAAATCTCGTCACCGGCGTTGCGGAGCCGACCATCGAGAGCGCGCAGGAATTGATGAAGCATCCAGGCACGCGGCTGACGCTTGTCACCGGCGGCGAAGCCGTCGTCCACGTGGCGATGCAGTCCGGCAAGCGCGCGATCTGCGCGGGACCGGGCAACCCGCCGGTGGTCGTCGACGAGACCGCCGACCTGGACGAGGCGGCGCGCGGCATCATCAAGGGCGCGTCGTTCGACAACAATATTATTTGCACGGACGAAAAAAATATCATCGTCGTCGACGCGGTGGCGGATCGCTTGACCGCCGCGCTGCGCGGGCTGGGCTGCCGCGTCTTGTCGGCGGACGAACTGGCGCGTCTCGAAAAAGTGATCTTCTCCGAGCCGGTCAAGCCGGGCAAGCAAACTGGACTGAACAAGAAACTGATCGGGCAAAATCCATCGGTCATCCTGAAAGAAATCGGCGTGACGGTGGGCGATGAAGTGCGGCTCGCGATCGCCCCCGTGCCGCGCGAGCACACGCTCGTCTGGACGGAGCAGATGATGCCGATCCTGCCGCTGGTGCGCGTGCCGACCGCGGACGACGCGATTGATTGCGCGATCGCGGTGGAAGGCGGACGCCGGCACACCGCGGTGATCTACTCGCGCCAACTCGATCATCTGAGCCGCTACGCCAAAGAAGCCGACGTTTCGATTTTCGTCAAGAACGGACCGAACCTCGCGGGACTGGGGTACGGCGGCGAAGGTTTTTGTTCGTTCTCGATTGCCGGCACGACCGGCGAAGGCATGACGCGCCCGCGCACGTTCACGCGCGAACGGCGCTGCGTTTTGGTCGACGCGTTTCGAATCGTTTAGAACCGGTTTGGAAAATGCAATTCTAAACCACAAACAACCTCTTAGCCAAAGGCAACCGTCAGCGTGATCGCACAATGGTTTGTTCCTCTCAGCGCACTGTTCATCTATCTCATTCTTCTCGTCGTCATCCTCCTCCGCCGCGACGGGCACGATGCGCCGGTACGGCGTCTGGTGCTTTACCTGTTGATGGCGCTGGTGGCGCAGGGCGCGTTGCTCCTCGCGTACGGCGCCGACCCGGCTGATCCGGCGCAAACGGCAATTCTCCGAACGTACCTCTTCGCGCAAATCGCGCTGCCGCTCTTCTTCTACGCGTTCGCGCGCGCATTTATTCGCGTCGATGTCAAACCGTACGCGTTCCTGGTCGGATTGATTCTGCTGGTCGCCGCCGTTGCCGCGGAGCTCCTCCAAGTTTCTCTCTATCTGACGGCTGGCATCGTCTCGCCTTCCACACTCGTCTTCATTCTGCGTACCGCGCTGTGGGCGTTCGCCGTCACGATGATCGTCGTGTTTGGCTTGATCGAGCGCCGCCGCACGACGAGTCCGCTGCACCGCAATCGCCTCGCGTATCTTGGGATCGCGCTCCCCTTCTTCGTCGCGTACGACGCGCTGGACTTGATGGTGGGCGAACCGACGCGGCAGTACGCCCCCGCGCTTCAAATCCTCGGCGTCCTGGTCTTCGCGTACGCCGCGCTGCAGCACGACTTGATCGATCTGCGCGGACTCATTCGCCGCAGCGCGCGCAACGTTCTGATTACGCTCTTTGCCTTACTGGTTTACGCGGCGGTCTTTGCCGTCGCGCTGGTATGGCTGCGCGGCGCGGAGCTTGCCCAGCAGACGCTGGGAGTGCTCATCGTCGCGATCGGACTGACGCTGCTCTTCCAACCGCTGCGCGATGCCGTGCAGCGCGGCATTGAGCAAGCATTGTTCGGGCGGCGCTACGACGCGCGGGCGATCGTCCAGAAATTCAGTCAGCGGCTTGCCGAGCAAATCGAACTCGATGAATTAGCGGCGACCGGGCAATCCTTGTTGCGCGAGGCGATGGGCGCGCGCTCCGCCGCGCTTTTGCTGGTCGGCAAAGACGAGAGTGGAGTTACGCTGCGCCGCGTCTCTACGCCGCAAGCTGGCGAGATCACCCTCCATCTCGATGCGACCAATTCGGTCGCGCGCGCGCTAATGTCCCGCAATGCGCCCCTGTTGCAGTACGACATCGACCGGTTGCCGCAGTACGCCGACCTCGCCCCGGACACGCGGCTGGCGCTGCAACAACTCGGCGGCGAAGTCTTGATGCCGATCCAGAGCCGCGGCGCGCTGATCGGCGCCTGGGTGATCGGCGCGAAACTTTCCGGCGACCGCTATAGCCAAGCCGATCTGACGTTGCTCAGAACGCTGGCGGGTCAGAGCGCGGTGGCGCTGGAGAACGCGCGTCTGCTCGCCGACCTGCGCGAGCAAATGCTGCGGATCAGCTCGATGCGCGACTATCTCGATTCGACGTTGGCGAGCATCGCGACCGGCGTGGTCACGCTCGATCCAGATGGACGCGTGGCAAGCTTCAACCGCGCGGCGGAAGACATCTTTAAAAGTCCGGCGATGCGCGCGCTGGGCAAGCAATACGCGGACGTGTTCCCGCCGATGGAGGGCGCGCAGCTGCCGCTTTTGATCGCGCGCTTGTGGGCGCGTTCATCCCAGCACATCGTGCGCGACGTGGTGACGCGCGTGGCGGATCGCGGCGAGGTGCATCTCACGCTGCATCTGTCCGGCATCTGGCGCGCGCAGGAAATGGTCGGCGTCGCGTTGATGATCGACGACCTGACCGAGCAAGCGCGGCTCGAGATCGAGCGGCGCGCGCAAGAGCAGGAGACGCAACGCGTCCGCGCGACGTTCGAGCACTATGTCGCGCCGACGGTCGTGGAGGGTCTGCTCACCGACGCGCGCCGCATCACGCTCGGCGGCGAACGGCAATTGCTGACGGTTCTGTTCGCCGATATTCACGGGTTCACCAATCTGTCTGAAGTATTGCCGCCGGAAGAATTGGTAAAGGTGTTGAACGGTTATCTCTCGCTCGCCTATCAGTCCATCTTGCGCTACGAGGGGACGCTGGACAAATTTATGGGCGATGGCGTCATGGCGATTTTCAACGCGCCGCTGCCGCAGTCCGATCACGCCTGGCGCGCCGCGCGCGCCGCGCTTGCCTTGCAGCGCGAGATCGCCGCGTACGCGCCCTCGCTCCCGCCGGAGCAGCGGCTGACCTTCCGCGTGGGACTGCACACCGGCGAAGCCATCGTCGGAAATATCGGCGCGCATGAGTTGATGAATTACACCGCCGTGGGCGACACGGTCAACATCGCCAAGCGGCTGCAGGAGAACGCGGAGACCGGTCAGATTCTCATGACGCGCAGCACGCACGCGCTGGTCGAGGATCGGGTGGTCGTGCGGAGCCGTGATAAGTTGACGGTGCGGGGCCGCGAACAGCCGCTCGAAGTTTTTGAACTCGTCAGCGCGTGGGATGAGAAATAGTGAACAGTGGATGGCGGTCAGTGGACAGTTTACGGTCCCACTGTTTACTCAATACTGAAAACTGGACACTGACTTGACGGCACTCAACTTTCCTGACGGCTTTTTGTGGGGCGCGGCGACGGCGGCGCATCAAGTCGAAGGCGCGAATGAAAACAACGATTGGTGGGACTGGGAACAGACGCCGGGGCACATTCGCAATGGCGACACGTCTGCGGTCGCCTGTGAGTGGTGGCAAGGCGAACGCTATCGCGAGGATTTCGATCTCGCGCAATCGCTGAACCACAACGCGCACCGGCTTTCAGTGGAATGGAGCCGCATCGAGCCGCGCGAGGGCGAGTGGAACGCGGACGCGTTCGCGTTTTATCGCCGCGTCCTGATCGCGCTGCGCGAACGCGGGATGACGCCGCTGGTCACGCTGCATCATTTCACAAATCCCCGTTGGCTCGCGGCAAAGGGCGCGTGGGAGACGGACGCGAGCGTGCCGCTCTTCGAGCGCTACGCGGCGAAGGTCGTCCTGGAACTCGGCGACCTGTGCGATTTCTGGGTGACGATCAACGAGCCGTTTGTCTACACGCTGTCGGGATACAGCGAGGGCGATGGTCCGCCCGGCAAGAAAGATTTGTTGCTCGGATTTCGCGTGCTGGCGAATATGGTGCGCGGTCACGCCGCGGCATACCACGCGATTCACCGCGCGCAATCGACCGCGCGCGTGGGCGTGGCGCATCACCTACGCCGGTTTCTCCCGGCGAATCCAGGATCGCCGCTGGATCGTTGGGCGGCGAGTCCGCGCGACCGATTGCTCAATCGTTTATTTTTCCGCGCGTTGGTTGACGGCAAACTGCGCTTTCCGATGCGCGGCAGCGTCCCTGAAGCCATCGGCACGCAAGATTTTATCGGCGTCAATTACTATTTCGCTGAACGGTCTGCATTCGATTTGGGCAGTCCCGGTCAACTTTTCTCTCGGTCGATCAAACCGGTGTGGCACGCGTCCGCGCCGCCGTTTGCCGGCGAAATTCATCCAGCCAGCTTTTACGATTTTCTGAAAGAGCACGCGGTGTACGGCAAACCGATTTACGTCACCGAGAATGGATTGTTCGATTTGGGCGATGAGACGCAGGCGCGCTACCTCGTCTCGCATCTTGCTGCCGCGCAGCGCGCCATCGCGGAAGGCGTTCCGGTCAAGGGGTATTTCTACTGGACGCTCGTGGATAATTTTGAATGGGCGGAAGGATTCACCGCGCGATTTGGCTTGTATCGGCTCGATGTGGCGACGCAAACGCGGACGCCGCGACTGAGCGCGGAGATTTATGGGCGCATCGCGCGCGAGAACGGCATCGCGGGCGAGCTGATCGAAACGTATGGACACGCAAACTGAAACCGAACTGCGCCAACGCATCGTCGAAATTGGTCGGCTGATTCATCAGAAGGGCATGGTTGCCGCCGGCGACGGAAATATTTCCGTGCGGCTCGATCGCGACCGTTTGCTGATCACGCCGAGCGGATTCAGCAAAGGATTCCTCGAACCCGATCAGTTGATCGTCGTCGATCTAAACGGCGAGAAGGTATCGCCGCTGTTCGGCAAGGGGCGCGATCTGAAACCGTCGTCCGAGATCCGCATCCATTTGGAATGTTATCGCCAGCGCGCGGATGTCCACGCGGTCATTCACGCGCATCCGCCGATGACGATTGCGTGCACGCTTGCCGGCGTGTCGCTCGCGAAATGCACGCTGCCGGAAGTGCTGTACGATCTGGGTACGATTCCAACCGCGCCGTACGCGACGCCCGCCAGTCCGGAAGGACCGCTGGCGGTGCGCGAACTGGTGAAAAAGTACGACGCGCTGGTGTTGGATCGACACGGGACGGTGACGGTGGGGGCGACGCTGTGGGAGGCGTACATGCGGCTGGAGCGCGTGGAACATTCCGCGCAGGTGACGCTCGCCGCGCAGCAGGCGCTGAACGGTCCGCCGGCATTACTACCGCCAGAAGCCATCGAAAAGATCGCGGCAATGCGCCAGACGGTTTTCGCGCAGATGGGACGCGACGTGTGCGCCGAGTGCAACGCGTGCCCGGTCAGCGAGCGCCACGCGTCGCGGCAGCGCGCCAGCGGTACACCCGATTTATCGCGGTTGGAAGCGTTGATCGAAGCGGAAGTGCGAAAAGCAATTCATTGACGGAGGACGAAAGACGGACGACGAAAGATTCATGTTTTGGTCTTGCGTCCTCCGTCGGGTTTTCTTATGGTCGTCGCGGTGTGCACGCTCGAACTGGAAATTCCAGCGAGTCATTCGCTGAAAGACAAGCGGCACGTGGTCAAATCGCTCACCACGCGCGTGCGCCAGGTGTTCAACGTCTCGATCGCCGAAGTCGATGACCTCGACGCGTGGCAGCGCGCGACGCTCGGCATTGTGTGCGTCTCGTCGGACGCGAATTACGCGCGCGGACTGCTCGAAAAGGTCATCGACAACATCGAGCGGATGCGCATGGACGCGGTGATTGCAGATTACAGCGTGGAGATTTGGTAGAGTGTAGGAGCGAGGCATTCGATTCGCTCCTACGAAACCCGTGTCACGATCACCCGCGCCGCGCCGGCGTCCATCAGCGCGCGTTCTATCCGCTCGCGATTTTCCTCCTCCACCAGCACGATCACGTTCCCGCCGCGCCCCGCGCCGGACAACTTCGCGCCGCGCGCGCCCGCGCGCGCTGCCGCGTCCACGAGCGTTTCGATCTCCAGCGACGAAACGCCGATCTCTCGCGCGAGTTTCTGATTCGCGTTCATCAGCGGTCCCAACGCGTCGATGTCGCCGCGTTCGATTGCCGCGCGCGCGTCCCGCGCGCGCGCGCCGATCTGGTCGAACAGCGCGTCGTAGCGCGCTTGGTCGGCTTGCCACGCGCGGCGCACGTCGCCGACCGCGAGCTTGGTTGGCGCGGCGACGCCGGTGTCCGCAATCGCGATCAGGAACGGATGCGCGACGTGGAACGATTCAATCGGCTGCCCGCGCACAAAGTACACCGGCTGCTCGTGCGCGATCACGGTATTGTCAATGCCGCTCGGCGTGCCGTGGTGCAGCAACTCCACTTGGTACGCCAGCGCGGAAATGTCCTCAACGGACAATCTAGCCATAGAGGAGACAGCGGACACAGAGTTTACTGATTTATTTTTCTCTGTGCTCTCTGTGTCCTCTGTGGCAAAAAAACTTGCCAGCGCGCGTGCAATCGCGACCGACACCGCCGCACCGCTGCCCAATCCGCGCGCGACCGGAATCGTCGAGCGGATCTGAATCGCGAAATCCTGCGGCGCGACGCCAAGCCGCGTGCACGTCCGCGCGATCATCGTCGCAATCGGATCGTCCGGCGGCGCGTCGGCAAGATCGAACCGGCGCGCAATGTCCGCCGCGTCGATCGTGACACTACCGGGGCGCGCTTCGATCATCGCTTCGGCGCGTACCTGGAATACCGGCACGGCAATCGCCGGGCGTCCGTAGACGACGGCGTGCTCGCCGAAGAGAATGATTTTGCCGGGGGCGGAGCCGCTCGCCGATCGTCTGTTAGCAGTCATCGGTTGTCTGTTCTCTGGCGTCTGTGCTATAATTGCGGCGAGGAGTTGCTGCGATGAATCCTGAAATCACGACAATCATCCTTCAGCTGGGCGTGATGCTGGTCTTGCTGGTGGCAAACGGTTTTTTTGTCTCGGTCGAGTTTGCGTATGTGACCGTGCCGCATCCGCGCATCGATCAACTCGCCGCGAAGGGAGATGCCGCCGCCGCGCGCGTGCAGCGTTTGCTTTTGGACACCGACCGCGTGCTCGCCGCGTCGCAGATCGGCGTCACCATCGCGAGTCTGGGACTGGGCTGGGTCGGCGAGAACCTGGCAGGACAGCTCATCCGGCTGTTGTTTGCGTCGCTGGGCAATCCCGCGCTCGCGAACGGGCTCGCGTCGGGCGTGGGGCTGGTGATCGCGTTTGCGGTCATCACTTCTGCGCACGTCGTGCTGGGCGAGCAGACGCCCAAGATCGTCGCGCTTCAGTCGCCGGATCGCTTTGCGCTTTCCTCCGCGCGCGCGGTCGCGCTGGTCGATTTTGCGCTGCGTCCCATTGTCATGCTGCTGGATGGCGCGACGAGCGCGGTCGTGCGGCGGCTCGGCGTCGAGCCGGTGGGCGCGCACCAGATGGTCTACAGTGTGGATGAACTCAAACAGCTCATCGCGGAAACAGAACAGAGCGGCGCGCTAGAGCCGCGCGAAAAAGAAATGCTGCACAACGTGATCGAGTTTGACGATAAGCTGGTGCGCGAGGTGATGATCCCGCGCCCGGAAATGATCGCCGTCGGCGAGGATACCACCGTCGCCGACTTTTTGCAAACCTTCAGCGAGACGAGTCACACCCGCTTTCCGATTTATTCCAGCAGTATCGACAACATCACCGGCTTTCTATCGATCAAGGATGTGCTGCGCGCGATCTCGACCCAGGGCGCAGCCGCGCTCGATCAGACCGCGCAGGAATTGGCGCGCACCGTCCTCTTCGTGCCCGAATCGAAAACGATCGGGCATCTGTTAGCCGAGATGCAAACGCGGCATATCCAGCTCGCCGTGGTCATCGACGAGTTTGGCGGAACGGCCGGCATGGTCACGCTGGAAGAGTTGCTCGAAGAGATCGTCGGGCGACTGGGCGATGAGTTGGGCGCGGAAGCGCCGCAGGTCGAAGCGATTGACGAACGGACGACGCAGATCGACGCGCAGCTGCGCGTGGAAGAAATCAACGCGCAGTTGGGAACTCGTCTGCCGGAGAGCGAAGACTACCAGACCATCGCGGGCTATATGCTGCACGCGCTGCGCCGCATCCCGAAGGAGGGCGACCAGCTGAAGGTGGAGAACGTCAAACTCACCGTCACCGCGATGAAGGGTCCGAAGATCGAAACGGTGTTGATCACGCGCCTGGTGTGATGGAGCTTTAATCATATGCCGCAAGACTTTAGGGCGCCCAAAGTCCTCACCATTTTCCTGGAACTCAGCCAGTACCCGATCCTCGCGCCGACCATTCGCGCGCTGATGCGGGATGAGTTGTTTTCGCGCGGCGTCATCACGCCGGCGACGTTCGAGAATGAAGTCAAGGCGAAGGCGCAGCGCTCGCAGGAACTGGAAGGGCTGGTCGATCCGCTGGTGCAAGAGTCCGCCGAAGTGTGGGAGCGCCGCGTGCTGCAGACGCGCGACACGCTGACCGATTTCTATTTTGCCTACAATCTGCCGCACGAATTGTTCCAGAACATCGTCCAGTTGGTCGTCGCGGAGCGGAATCCAAATCAAAAAGTGTTTCTGACGTTCAACCCGGAACTTGCGCCGTTAGATATGGTGCTGGCGCAGGCGGAGCAATACGAATCGCTGCCCACGGACGAACAGTCTCAGACGCGCCATCACATCGAAGAGATGCTCGTCGTTATCATCAAGACGGTGGTGAGCGATCAATTGGATTTCGTCCGCATCGCCAAGGAATACTTTACCGTCGCCGACCTGCGCGAGATTCGGCGGCGGCGCATCGGCGACGGCAAGATCGGCGGCAAAGCGGCGGGGATGTTGCTGGCGTGGAAGATTCTGCAAAAGGCAAGCGCGATGGAAGGCATCGATCTCAGCCGGATCGTGATGCCGGAATCCTATTATCTGGGCGCGAACGTCCTCTACGATTTCAATTTGCAGAACGCGCTCTTTTCCTCCGTCGATGAAAAGTACAAGACGTACGAGGAAATCGAGGCGGACTATCCGGGAATTTTGCGATCGTACCTCAACGCGCGATTTCCGGACGAGATCACGGAAAAGCTGCGCGAGCTGCTTGGCGTCATTGGCGACCGCTCGCTGATCGTGCGGTCGTCCAGTCTGCTGGAAGACAGTTTCGGCACGTCGTTCGCCGGCAAGTACGAAAGTCTGTTTTGCCCAAACCAGCGAACGCCGGCGGAAAATCTCGCCGACCTCATCACGGCGATCAAGACGATTTACGCCAGCGTCCTGAGTCCGGACGCGCTCGCCTATCGCCGCAAGATGGGACTGCTCGATTACGACGAGCGGATGGCGATTTTGATCCAGTTGGTGCAGGGCGAGCGGCGCGATCGCGTGTTTTTCCCGACGTTTGCCGGCGTCGGCTACAGCCGTAATCCGTTTCGCTGGAATCCACAGATTCGTCGCGAAGACGGTTTCGTGCGGCTCGTGTGGGGACTTGGCACGCGCGCGGTCGACCGGGTAGGAAGCGATCACGCGCGTATGATCGCGCTCAGCCATCCGCAGTTGCGCCCGGAGGTCAGCGCGGACGAGATTCGCCGCAACTCGCAGCGGTTCGTCGATCTCCTGGATCTGGAAAGCAACGAGCTGCTGACGCGCCCGGTCGCGCAAGTCATGACCCACGACGACGCGACGCTGCCGTATCTCGTCTCCGTCGACCGACAGGATTACATTCAGCCGCTCTTCTCCGATATCCGATTGTTGGAGATGGAAGAGTTGGTGCTGACCTTCGATGGGCTTTTGAAGAAAACGGAATTCGTACCGCAGATGAAGGCGATCCTGAGACGACTGGAGCAGGAGTACGGCTGCCCGGTCGATATCGAGTTTACCGCCGACCTGGTTCCCGATGCAACGGCATCGCCGCGCGTCGTGTTCCATCTCTTGCAGTGTCGCCCCACGGTGAGTCTTGAAACCGGGCAGCGCGTCCGTTTGCCCACCGACATTCCGGCAGCGGACAAGGTATTCTCGGCACACCGACTGATCCCGCAAGGGGTTGTATCGAACGCGCAGTACTTGATCTACGTCCTGCCGGAAAAGTACAGCCAACTGGCAAAGCCCACCGTCAAGCTGGAATTGGCGCGCGTGATCGGTCGGCTCAACAAGCGGCTGGAAGGACAGACGTTCATTCTGATGGGACCGGGGCGCTGGGGCAGCTCGAATATCGATCTCGGCGTGCCGGTCGGTTACGCGGATATCAACAACGCGCGCGTGCTCGTCGAGGTCGCCTCGCCGCGCGGGCAGGGCGTGCCGGACGTTTCATACGGGACGCATTTTTTCCAAGACCTGGTCGAGGCGCACATTTACGCGCTGCCACTTTTCCTGGAAGACCGGGACACGATCTTCAATCGCGCGTTCATTCTGGATTCCCCAAACGTTCTGGCAGATTTGTTGCCGGGCGATGAAGCGTACGCGCAGTATGTGCAGGTGATCGACGTGCCGGCGGTAGCGGACGGGCGGTATCTGGAAATCGTGATGGACGAAGAACGCGGGGAGGCATTGGCTTATCTCAAGTAATCCGCAGGAAGGACTTTTGACTGAAAAGACGACGCCGCGTCATCTGGCAATCGACCGGCGACAGATCCTCTGGCTGCTGGTTCTCGGTATTGCCGTTTTCCTTTTTGTCCCCAAACTGATTGGTTTTCGGCACGTCCTAGCGCTCCTGCAAGTCGCCCAGCCGATCTATCTTGTGCTTGCCCTCGTCGCGGAAACGCTGCGCTATTTCGTCAGCGCCGGCTCTACGCTGGTGCTGGCGCGCGTATTTGCCGTTGACGTCCCACTCGGCTCGATGGTCGAGGCGTTCTTCGGCGGCGCGGCGGCGAACCGCACTTTTTCGACCGGCGGCGCGCCGGGGATGTTGATCCGGCTGGATTACTTGGCGCATCGTGGCGTGACGGTGGGCGCGGTGGCGGCTATCTTCGTGATCGAAGACCTCATCGGTCTGGTCGTCGGCGGCGTGACGTTGGTGATTGGGATCGTGACGCTGACGAACGCGCTGCCGCCGGGCACGCTCATCCGCGACTTTGCGATGGCGTCCACGCTCGGCACGCCGGCGCTGGTCGTGCTCGGCTGGTACATTTACCGCCACCGCGCGTGGGTGGAGCGCGGCGTCCATGCCGCCGCGCGCGCGCTCCAGCGACCGGTCGAATGGCTGATGGGGCGTCCGCTCCTCGATCCGCCGCGCGTGCAGCGTGCGTTGAACGATTTTTACACCGGCATGTCGATGGCGCGCCGCGCGCCGCTCAACGTCGTTGCCGCGCTCGCGTTCAACGTGATTCGCTACATTGCCGGCGCTGCCGCGTTATATTTCGCTTTCCATTCGCTGGACTGGACGATTTCGCCGGGCGCGCTGATCTTGATTTTCACTTCGGTGAGTCTGCTCTCGTCCGTCAGCGCAGTGCCAGGTGAAATGGCGATCATGGGCAGCAGTTTCGCGCTGCTCTCGCTGGCGTTCGGCGTGCCGGGCGACATCGCGCTTTTAGCGCTGCTGTTATCGCGCGCCATCGCGTTCTGGCTGCCGATCCCGGTGGGCTATGCCGCGCTGTGGCGTTTGCGGCATAAGCACTTGATGTAGCGACGCGAAAGAGAAACCCGTCTTCTCCGAGAAGGCGGGTTTTGTTTTACCGCGTTGAGGACGCTGCCGCGTCCGACTCAGAACGGCGTCCGTACTCTACGGGTTCTTCGGCGTGATGCTGACTTTCGCCGTCATGTTCCAGCGTAGCCCCGCGTCCGCTTTGTCCGGCTGTACCGTGACGGTGTAAACAATATCGCCTTGCCGATTTGTGCCGAGCGCCTTGATGCGCGCCACCTTACCCGGCAACTCCAGTCCGGGAATCGCGTCGAACGTCAGCGTGACGGCGTCGCCCACGCTGACCTTGACGACGTTAAGCTCCGTGAGGTCCGTCGTCTGGATTTCCCATGCCGAGAAATCTGCCAGCTGAATGACCGTCGCGCCGGGCGTGACCTCCTCGCCGACTTTGACGTTGACGGCGGCAATCGTGCCGGCAAACGGCGCGCGCAGTTCCGTGTCCGCGAGCGCGGCTTGCGCGCGAACCAGGTCCGCCTGCGCGACCGCGATGTCCGCCTCCGCTGCCGCCACGTCGGCGGCGCGCGGCGGTTCTTGCAGCGCGTCGAGCCGCGCCTTCGCCGCGGTGTAATTGTTGTATGCCTGCTCCAGCGCCAGCGAAGTCGGCAGCATCCCGGCGTACGGATTGCTCGCGCCGCCGGCTTGATCGTACGCGGCTTGGGCTTGCTTCAGCGCGGCTTGCGCGTTCGCCAGATCGGCGCGCGCGGCGGCGAGCTGGTTGTCGTCCGGACCCTGGAACAATTTCTGACGCCCGGCTTGCGCGCGGCTGAGCGCTGCCTGCGCGGCGGCGATGCCGGCTTGCTGTTGCGCGCTGGCAAGTCGAACGAGCGGCTGGTTCGCGCTCACGCGGTCGCCTTCCTTGACGCGCACTTGCGCCGCGATGCCGCCGCTTGCCATCGCCAAGTTCGCGCTCGTCGCCGGCACGACTGTGCCTTCCGCGACGATCATGCTGCTTGCTCTGACCGGATTCAATCCGGTGGCTGCCGTTGGCGTCGCGGGCGCGGTTGAAGCCGCGCCGCAACCGGCGAGAGGAACTGCAAGCGCCATCAGAAGTACAAAGACGACGATGAATTTCTTCACAACAATCCTCCGCTGAATTAACGTTGAAATGTTCTACTCGTACGCCAAGACCTCGCGCACCGTGAGCCGCGACGCGTTCTGCGCTGGTAAAACCGTTGCGAGCGCCGAGATCACCACGACGACGATGAACCAGATGACGATGCCGTCGGTCGCGATAGTGTAGTGCAGCGGCGTCTGAAAGATCACCACGCCGAGCGCGTCGCTGAGCAACTGCCCGAGCGGAATCGCGACCAGGACTCCGACCAGCCAACTGAGCATGCCGATCATCATCCCTTCGACCATCACGATGCCGCGAATCGCGCCGTTGGACGCGCCGATCGCGCGCATGACGCCGATCTCGCGCGTGCGTTCGAGCACGTTGAGCGACATCGTGCCCATCAGCCCCAAGCCGCCGACCGCTGCCATCAAGACCGCCATCGTCAACAACATACCGACGATAATGTTGAAGAGCGTCTCGTTCGATTGGCGGATCGCGCCGCTCGTGATGCCGCCGCTCGTCCGCATCCCGGCGGATTTGAATTGTTCTTCCATTGCTTTTTGAATCTGAGTTTGATATGCCGCGTCATGCCGGTCGGTGACGACCTGCACCGTGCCGGCGCGCCCTACCTCGCCGACGAGCGTGGCGTAGTACGGATAATTAGCGTAGGCGGGCCCAATGCCGCCGCCAAACGTTCCCACGACGCGCGCGATGCCGACGACCTGCCAATCGGATTTCTTACCGTTGATCTTGAGCGTGATCGAGTCTCCAACCTTCACGTCCTTCTCGACCGCGGTGATCTGATTGCTGAGCACGATCGCGTTCTCGTCCCCCGGCACCAACCAACGACCCGCAATCATCGTCGGCTGAAGCATCGTCGTCTGCGCGGGCGGCGCGAAGATCGTGATATTGTCCGATTCGCTATCGTTTGAATGGACGCGCCGCGCGTTGGTGATGCCCCAGCTTTCCGCGCGGACGACGCCCGGCACCTGCAACACTTGCTGCTGGATGAGATCGGAACGGTATGCGCGATTGAACTGCACCAGCACATCGAACTGCCAATACTTGAGCGCGTCTTCGAGTGTCACGAGCAGCGCGGCGTGAATGTTGAACACGCCGATGAAGATCGCGCCGCTCAAGATCAACGTGGTGAGCGTCAGCGCCAGCCGTCCCTTGCGGCGGAAGGTGTTGCGCAGCGACAGCAGCAGCGGGCGCGGCAAGCCACGGATCTTTTCGAACCCGCGATCCAATCGCCCAACTTTCAACGCGCCGCGACCCAGCCCGTAATCTGTGGTGGCTTCGCGGACGGTCAAACGCGTTCCGTTGATCACCGGAAGAATGCCCGCCAGAAGTGGAAAGATGATCGCGATGGCGGCTTCGAGGATAACCACGTTCGGCAGGATCGCAAAGCTAGGAAATTGCACGTTGATGAAACCCGCCAGCAAGTTGGTGGTCGTGCCGGCGACGTACGCGGCGAGCGGCGCGGCAAGCAGGAACGCGAGGACGCCGTAGATCAACACGACGACGAGATACATCCCAACCAACTGTCCGCGGCGCGCTCCAATCGCCTTCATCATTCCGATCTGGCGCACCTGTTGCGCCATCAGAGCCGAGACGGTATTGACGATCAGGAATCCGCTGAGGAATAACGCGGCGAGACCGAGCGCGTTGAGCAGCAGCAGCAATCCGTTAAAGATGAACGCAAGGGGATGAACACCCGGCTCGGGGACTTGCATCGCATAGACCGGCTGCCCGCTATTCTCGATCTTGTTTCGTACCTGATCGGCGACGAGCGTCACATCCTGTTTGGTGGGATTGTCTTTCGAAATCCGGATGGACAACTGGTCCATCTGCCGCGTCCCGGTGAGCCAGTAGAGTGTGTCCGGCGTGATGTAAGCGTACGCGGTGTTCGCGGCAGTCGCCGGGATGCGGCTCGGCTCGTAGGCGAGTCCGGAAAACTTGACTTGATAAATCCTGCCGTTGGATGTTTTGATGTCAACCGAATCGCCCACCTGGATGCCCGCCGGCGCCAGTCCCGGCAACAAGAACGTCGCGCGCTCGAACAGCAAGCCGCGCTCGGGCGGGGGCCACACACCGCGCTCCGCGCCGATGGCGGGACGGGGGATGAAAGTCGGTTGCGGGAAAACCTTGTCGATATTGATGTTGTCGTAATCGGGGATGGCGAAGAGCAGGATTTGTTTCCACTGATCGGGCGCGACCTGAATCTGCGCGCTGACAATCGAACGCCCTTCGGCGTAGGCGACGCCGTCCATCCGGCGAACGGTCTGCACCAATGTATCGTCGAACGGATTGGTGTACAACGTAGCATGCGCGGGGTTGGCTTTGGGATACTCCACCGTCAATTCGTTCTGCACGGTCGAGAACGTTTGCGTCACCACGCCAACGGCGAAGACGCCGACGCCAATCGAGAGCGCGACGAGCAGCGTACGCGCCTTGGTGCCCCACAGGTCGCGCAGGATTTTGCGCCAGCGCGGGCTAAGCATTGCCCGCCTCTGTGCGCCGGGCGCTGACGTTTTCTTCCACACGCGCCTTGATCAGCTGCTCGAGCTGTTCTTTCGTTTCCGGCGACTCGCCGATCAGCGCGGTGAAGCTCGCGCGATCGAGCGTCGCGACTTGTACGCTGTTGTCCAACGCCGCGCGAATCGTCGCCAGATTGTGCCCGCCTTGCAGCAATTCGATTTCGCCAAACCATTGTCCCGGCTTGAGCGTCGTTACTACCAGCGGGTCGCCCGTGGGGCGGCGCACGATGACATCGACGCTGCCTTGCATGATGAGGTAGAAGCGATCCGCGGGCGTGCCCTCGTTGAGGATCACCGCGCCCGCCGGATAATGGATCGGTTCCAGCTTGTGCGTCGCCTCGATCAATTGCGCTTCGCCGAGCGACGGGAATGCCTGCGCGAGGTACTCCTCGATGATCTGTCCGTCGGCGATCAACACGGCGCGCGACACACGCTTCGCCAGATCGTTATCGTGCGTCACCATCAGGATCGTCTTGTTTTGCTTGACCAGTCCATCGAACAATTGAAACACCGCGTCGGCGGTTTGCGAATCCAGGTTGCCGGTCGGTTCGTCGGCGATCAAGACCGGCGGATCGTTTGCCAGCGCGCGCGCAATCGCGACGCGCTGCTGCTGTCCGCCGGACACCGCGGACGGCAACTTGTGCGCGTGATCGGTCATGCCGACGAGATCGAGCAAGTGCATCGCGCGCTGGCGGCGTTCGCGCGCCGGGTACGTGTTACAGAAATCCATCGGCAGCATCACGTTATCCACGACGCTGAGCGTGGGCAGGAGTTGAAAGAATTGAAAGACGATGCCGAGGTTGCGCCCGCGCCAGATCGCCATCTTGTTCTCGTTCAGGTTGTGCACCGCCGTATCGCCCACAAACACCTCGCCGGACGTTGGACGGTCGATGCCGGTAATCATATTGATCAGCGTCGACTTGCCGCTGCCGGATTTGCCGATGACCGCGACGAACTCGCCCTGATTCACTTTGAGATCGACGGTCTTGAGCGCAGTGAACGTGCCCGCGGCGGTGTCAAAGCTCTTAACGACCTGATGCAGTTCGATGAGGTGTTCTTTCTCGTGTTGGTAGGATTCATTTTGATTTTTTCCGTTTCGTCGCCTGAGCAATCTACTCAGCATCTCGTTCTCCTCAATTCCACTTGGTGAATGCCCACTCTTCATAAAGGCGCCGCAGAGCCGCAGAGGTCGCAGAGATCCGTTGCTATTCTCTGCGTTCTCTGCGCCTCCGCGGTAAGAGATGGGTGATTACGAGGATCCGGCTATTGACTCGTCGGCGGCGTTGGTTCGCTCGTCGCCACGGGCGCGACTGCGACGGCAGCCGGCGTCAGCGTTGGATAGCCGCGCGTGCCGAACCGCGTCAGCACGACCGCGCCCAGTCCGAGCAGTCCGATGAACAGTCCAACCAGCCAGCCGATGACCGGCACGTAGGAAACGATCGTGAGCACGATGACGCCGACAGCGACGGCGGCAATCGGCAAGATTTCACGGACCCTGATCGCCTCCAGCAGTTTCTCGCCGACGAGTCGCCCCAGCGCGATCCAGCCGAACAGCCAGGCGATCACCAGCGCGAGCAGCAGCAGCACGCCGAACGGGATGCCGC
>JBBIJS010000031.1:0-7160 GCA_037445855.1 Chloroflexota bacterium
CGTCGATCGCGCCCATCGCCGCGCCCGCGCCGACGACGGTGTGCAGTTCGTCGATAAATAGAATGATCTCGCCCTTGGCGGCTTGAATTTCATCGAGTGCGGCTTTCAAGCGCTCCTCAAACTCGCCGCGGAACCGCGAGCCGGCGACCATCGCGCCGAGGTCGAGCGCGACGACGCGCTTGCGCATCAATGGCTCCGGCACATCGCCGCTGATGATCTTCTGCGCCAGCCCTTCGACGATGGCGGTCTTGCCGACGCCCGGCTCGCCGATGAGGACCGGGTTGTTCTTGGTGCGGCGCGAGAGGACTTGAATGACGCGCAGAATTTCTTCATCGCGGCCGATCACGGGATCGAGTTTGCCGGTGCGCGCAAGGATGGTGAGGTCGCGCGAGTAGCGCTCGAGCATCCGGTATTTGCCTTCTGCCTGCGGGTCAGTCACGCGCGCGCCGCCGCGGATCTCGGGGAGAACTTGGAGGATGCGCTCGCGCGTCAGCCCGGTTTCCGTCAGCAGTCGTCCGGCGGCGCCCTCGCGATCCATCGCCAGCGCCAGCAGCAGGTGCTCGGTCGAGACGTATTCATCCTTGAGCCGGTTAGCTTCTTCGTTCGCCACGTCCACGATCTTTTTGACGCGCGGCGTCACGTAGACTTGCGCTTGCCCGCCGCCGCTGTAGGGATAATACATCTTCGAACCGTTTTGCAAAACCTCGTCGACGCGCTGGCGGAGCATTTCTGAATCGACGTTGGCGCGGTCGAGGATCGTTTGCACCGCGCCGCCGGTCTGCTCGACGAGCGCGAGCAGCAGATGCTCCGCGTCGAGTTGGGAATGCCGGTAGCGTTGAATTATTTCGTGGGCGCGGGCGAACGCATCCTGTGCGCGCTCGGTGAATCGATCAAATCGCATCATAGGGCTTGCCTTCTTTCTGGCTCAATTATAAGCCCAAGTCGGCGCGGCGTCAATGATATAGGCGCGTTGAACCATTCAGACGGTGACTCGCTCTCTGGTCACACAATGGAATTGAAATTAGGACAAAAAGAGCAAAGATGCTATACTTGTCTCGTGTTCGATCTCTCGGTGATGTAGCCGATGCTTGCGCTCACGATGAGCATCTTTCTTCGGAGTCACCAGTCAATACTGTTGCCCGCTCTGGCGAAAACCAGAGCGGTATTTTGTTTTCATGGAGGAATGGTGAAACGTTTGTGTATGTCACTTTGGCTATTTTCATTGTTGATTGGTTGTGGGCCGTCATCGCAACCAGCGGCGCAATCCACTACGATGCCAACCGTCGCGACCGTCGCTATCGCGCCTTCCGCAACCCTATCTTCGCCCACCGTAACGGCGCTGCCGACGCGCACATTTACACCCGCAGCCACGCCATTCCCTCGCGCGACGGTTGCTAAAGAAACCTTGCTACGAAATGGTCCCAGCGTCGAATTTTCCGTTGCCGCGAAACTCGCCACTGGCGCGTCGGTCGAATTGCACTCGCGGAATCAAGATAACACCTGGGTCCAGGTCAAGTCGAGCCAGGGTGACGACGGCTGGATTCCGATAGATGCGCTGCGCGCTGCCAAAGAACCAATCAGCGGCTTACCTGAAGCAACTTTTATTCCCGACCCGCCATTGCCACTGCTCAATTGGACAGGCGACCCGGTGCAGACAGTATGTCTTTCAATCAAGCGCACATTTGCTGACGAGTTTGCAAAGGACCATGCCGATTCCAAACCCATGGCGATTGATGACGAGATCACAGAGTATCTGCAAGGTCTTGGCATGACCGTGGTCGCGCCTGGCGCGCGCTGCGACGCGACTCTAGCAGTTGAGCAAACGATCCTGCCTACGGGGGATACCTATCGCGCTCAAATCACGAACGCTTACGATTATTGTTATTCGGGTGTTAAAGTCGATAGCTTGGCTACGCTAACCGCGCCCAACGCGAAATTAGAATATGCCACTTATCAATCGCGCACAAACGAACCCCAAATTACCGGTTGTCCGTCGATCAGCCGGGACTTGGGTGAATCCTATTTTAGCGTAGGTCTTGCCCTGCGAGAGTTCTGGGGCGATAACGCCCTGGGCGTCATGTTGGAATCTAATCAAATGGATGTTACCAAGTATGCCCTGAACGAACTCGCTCAACTCGGACCGAAGGGTCGACGCTTCGTCCCCGCGATTATCGATTTTCTTCGACAGCCGGGACCCGAAACTGCTCGCATCCCTGCTGCTAGTGCGCTGCAAGAAATCACGCTCATGAATTATGGTACGAATGCCGATGATTGGGAATTGTGGTGGGCAACGCAACTGTTCCCATCGACTCAGGAACAGCCGGTTGTGCCCGTGCCAACTTCGCGCGCTACATCCAATCCACAGGTTTCGGGCACGCCATCGTCCAAGCCCAGTCCATCTCCAATGCGCCCGGTCTTGCCTACCGTGCCACCTGCGCCTGCTCTGCCTTCATGCAGTGATACGCCCGCCGGAATGGCAGGGTTGCTGTGGATTAATCAATTTGATGGCGAAGCCACAATTACGATTGTGGATCACGAATATCATGTTCCTGGCAATACTCGGATGCTGATTCCAATCCCGCCCGGCAAAAAATTTGTAATCGATGCATTTATCCCGGGGGTCGGCCGGATGCGACCGGCTCCAGGTCCTTTTACCTGGGATGCTGGCTATTGCGAAGTTTGGAATCCAGGAAGGGGCTAATCCTGCCTTCCCGAACGCGCAACAACACCGGTCTCAATATATCGAGACCGGTGTCGTCTTGTTTTTCTATTGAGAATTCAAGCTGTGAATAATTTGGCAATGTCAAATTAGCCACAGAACCACACAAAATCACACGGAAAAAGAAAAAATTTCTGTGAACTTCTGTGTGATTCTGTGGCAAAAATCAAGTCTGACATTGCCAAAATAATTACAAGCTTATTGTGTTGTCTAATCTCCAGACTTTTGTTATAATGTGCCCCGTGCCCAAAGAAACCAACGCGATGCTCGAAGTTGCCGTAGGTCAGCTCCTGAGCGCACAGAAGCAGACGCTGGCGATTGCCGAGTCCTGCACCGGCGGCTTGATCACGCATCGCCTGACGAACGTGGCGGGAAGCTCCGCGTATCTGGTCGCCGGTGTGATCGCGTACGCGTACGAGGCGAAGGTCGCCGCGCTCGGTGTGACGTGGGACACGCTGAATCAGCACGGCGCGGTCAGCGAGGAAACCGCGCGTGCAATGGCGCGCGGCGTGCGCGAGAAATTTTCCAGCACGATCGGGTTGGCGGTCACCGGCATCGCGGGACCGGGCGGCGGCACGCCGGAAAAGCCGGTCGGCTTGACCTACCTCGCACTTGCCGATGCCGTCAGCGAGAGCATCGAGAAACATCTCTGGCGCGGCGACCGCGTGCAGAACAAGGAACAGAGCGCGGAAGCGGCGCTGGTGTTACTGAAAAAATATCTGGAACGCGGGTAGGGGCGAAGCATTCGCACAGCCAGGTTCTCCACGCTGGCACAGTCTCGAAATACTAACCCTCTACATCCAAAGTGTGCTTTGGCGAATGCTTCGCCCCTACTGAAAACGAATCTCAATCACAGGAGTCACCATGCTTATTCTCCAAGCCATTATCCTCGGAATCGTTCAAGGACTCGCCGAGTTTATTCCGATTTCCAGTTCGGCGCATCTCATCATCGTTCCGTGGTTATTTGGCTGGAACGATCCGGTGCTCGACAGTCTGACGTTCGACGTCGCGCTCCATCTCGGCACGCTGGTCGCGTTGCTGTGGTTCTTTGCCGCGGACTGGGTGCGGCTGATTCGCGCCGGCATCGCCAGCATTGTCGAACGCAAAATCGGCGATGACGTTGACCGCCGCCTGGCATGGTTCATCATTATCGGCACGATTCCCGGCGGCATCGCCGGGGTGCTGGGCGAAAAGGCGATCACCGAATTATTTCACAAGCCCAGCGCGCCGATCGCGCCGATGGCAATGATCGTGATGGCGATCATCATTGCGCTTCTCGGCGCCGCGCTCTTCGTCGCAGAGCGCATCGCGAAGCACGTGCGCGGCATGAACGACCTCTCGCTCAAGGATACGATCCTGATCGGTCTCGCGCAGGCATTCGCGATCTTCCCCGGCGTCTCGCGGTCGGGCAGCACGATCACCGCCGGTTTAGCGCTCGGCTTGCAGCGTGAAACCGCCGCGCGGTTTTCGTTCCTGCTCTCCGCGCCGATCATTGCCGGCGCGGGCGCGAAAAGTCTTTTGGAGATTTACAGCGGGATCAAGTCCGGCGCGATCACGCAGAATGAATTGATCCTTTTCCCTGCCGGCTTTATCGCGGCGGCGATCAGCGGCTATTTTTGTATCCGCTTCCTGCTGCGCTTCTTGCAAAAGAATTCGACCGACATTTTTGTCTATTATCGCTGGGCGCTCGCCGTGCTCATCGTCGCGGTCGCGGTGTGGCGAGGATGAGGTGAAGCGCGCCGCCTGGCTTGCCGCGTGCGGGCTGATCGTATTCGCTGCCGCGTGCAGCGCCGCGCCCGCGCCGCGCGCGCTCGGTCGCCTCTCGCTCGTTGGCGATGATGCGATGCAGCGACTCGCCGCCGCCCTGGCGAGCGCCTATTCGCAAACACACCCCAATGTGACGATTACGGTGACTGCCTCCAGCTCCGCCGGCGGTCTGCGCGCCGCGACCGAACTCTCCAGCACGATTGGGCTGGTCGCGCGCGTCATCCAGCCGGCGGAATTGGCCGACACGCGTGCGGTCGTCGTGGCGCGCGACGGTATCGCCATCATCGTCAATCGCGCCAATCCGATCAATGCCATCATGCGCTCGCAGATCGCCGACATTTTTGCGGGCAGAGTGTCGGTCTGGCCGATCGGACCCAACGCCGGCAAACTCATCACGGTGGTCAGCCGCGAGGACGGCGCCGGCACGCGCGACGCGTTCGAGGCGATGGCGATGAACGGCGAGCGCGTGACGCGTACCGCCGTCGTCATGCCCGGCGAAGCCGCCGTCGTCGATTACGTCACGCGGCATCCCGAAGCGATCGGCTACTGCGCGATGGACGCGCTCACCGATGGCGTACAGGCGATGACGGTCGACGATATCCCGCTCACGGTGCAAACGGTCGAAAACCAAAAGTACCCCTTCGTGCGAACCCTCGCGTTTGTCGTTCCCCGCGCGCCCGATCCTGCAATTCAGGATTTCATCGATTTTGCCCTTGGCTCTGATGGACAGCGCATTGTCGCGCAGCGGTTTGGACGTGCGCCGTAAGTTGAAACAAATACCTACCAGTTCTTCAAGCCGGGAAGGTCTTGTTTCTCGCTCACGCCGAGCTGGGTTTCACTTTTCTTTCCAGCGCGGACGCTGCCGGTCGTTTGCCTCGGTCTGCGACGCGTAGCGCGGCAACCGAAAATTTACAACAATTTTACAAAGGCATAACGGCGTAATTACTCCGCGGCGATATAGTCAGGGCATCGAAGGAGGAATGGGCTATGCAGTTAACGCGTCGCGATTTTCTTAAAGATATAGCGTTTGCCGCCGCGCTGGTTGGCTTGCCGTCCTGGGTCAACGGACTGGACGAGCCGCCGCCGGCGGAAATGATGACGATGTCGGCGAGCGGTTACCCCTGGCACTGGGGCGCGCCGAGCGAGTTGGGGACTGCCAGTCCGGCGCTGACCGTGCTCGACCGGACATCGTTCGGTCCGCGCCCCGGCGATTACGAACGTGTGCAGCAGATGGGGATCGATGCGTACATCGAAGAGCAACTGCATCCTGAGTCGATTGACGAGAGCGCGGTAGAACAGCGAATCGCCGCGCTCTACCCAACGCTGGCGATGAGCAGCGGGGAGCTGATGCAGAATTATCCGCAACGACCGCAAAAAGTCATTAACAAGGCGAGCAAAGCCGATCGACTCGATTTGCTGCTGAGCGGTTTAGGACTCAAAGCCGAGACGACGATGAACCCGGCGGAAGTCGTCAATCAATTGCAAGAGGCGACGATGATGCGCGCGCTCTATAGTCAGCGGCAACTGCAAGAGGTGCTGGTCGATTTCTGGTCGGATCATTTCAACATCTACGCCTTCAAGAACGACGACCGCTGGCTCAAGACCGCGGACGATCGCGAAGTAATTCGCAAATTCGCGTTGGGCAAATTCAAAGATCTGCTACAGGCAAGCGCGTCCAGCCCAGCGATGATCGAGTACCTGGATAATCGTACCAACGTCAAAGGCAACGCGAACGAGAACTATGCGCGTGAGATCATGGAACTCCACACGCTGAGCGTGGACGGTGGATACACGCAGAAGGATGTGCAGGAATTGGCGCGCGCGTTCACCGGCTGGACGATCCGCGGACCCAGGCGCGCCGGCAATTTCGGCGGAATCGATTACAGCGATGCCGGCGTCTTCTTCTTTGATCCTAGCAAGCATGATACCGGTCCCAAGCAGATTTTGGGGATCGATCTGCCGGGCAACGGCGGCATCGGCGAGGCGCAGAAGATCATCGATGTTCTGGCGCAGCATCCATCGACCGCGCAGTTCATTGCGACGAAGCTGGCGCGGCGCTTTGTCGCGGACGACCCGCCGGCGGCGCTCGTACAGCGCGTCGCGCAGACCTTTACCCAATCGGATGGCGATCTCCGCGCGGTGATGGGCACGCTCTTGCACTCGGATGAATTCAAGAATTCGTTCGGGCAAAAGATCAAGCGCCCGTTCGATTTGATCGTGTCGACGGTGCGCGCGCTGGACATGCAGCTGGACGATACCAAAACGCTCGCGTTGGCGCTGCGCTTGATGGGGCAGGGGCTGTACCAGCACTTGACGCCGGAAGGGTATCCGGACCTCGGATCGGCGTGGATCAACACGAACGGCTTGCTCGGACGCTGGAATTTCTCGTTGCTGGTCGCGGCGAACCGGATGCCGCGTGGCAAGATCGATTACAAAGCCGCGATGAACGGCGCGACGCTGCGAACCACCGGCGACGTGGTCGATTACTGGGTCAACTATCTGCTGCATCGCACCATCCCGGAGGCGGATCGCCAGAAACTAGTCAATGCGGTAAGCGCATCGGCAGACGCGGCGTTTGATTTCAATCAGCTGCCGCTCCTCGTCGCGCTGATTCTGGCGTCGCCGCATTTTCAGTACCGATAATTGTAGGGGCAACCCTATGTGGTTGCCCTGA
>JBBIJS010000031.1:7260-16484 GCA_037445855.1 Chloroflexota bacterium
GCCCTGATTGGGCGACCACGCAGGGTCGCCCCTACACCAAATGGAGGAATCAAATGAACGACAACAATACTTCTCGACGCGAACTGCTTCGCCGCACCGGCGTGCTGGCGATGGGAATGTTGGCGTGGCCCGCGTGGATGCCGCGCGTCGCGCTGGCGGACAAGAATACGCCGACGCAGGGCGACGTTCTGGTTTGCGTTTTCCAGCGCGGCGCGGCAGACGGACTCAACCTCGTTGTGCCGCACGGCGACAAGGATTACTACTCGCATCGCGACACGCTCGCGCTCCCGCAGCCGAACCCCGGCAACGCCCAGGCGATCATCGATCTGGATGGTTTTTTCGGACTGCATCCGCTGCTGAGTCCGCTCAAGAGTATTTACGACGCGCACGCGCTCGCCGCCGTGCACGCGGTCGGCTCACCCGATCCGACCCACTCGCACTTTGACGCGATGGACTTTATGGAACGCGGCACGCCCGGCGAGAAATCGATTCCGACCGGTTGGATCGGGCGCCATTTGCAGCAGGTCGCGAGCAGCAACCAATCGCCGTTCCGCGCGGTGGGGATGGGCGCGTTGTTGCAGCAATCGCTGCGCGGTCCGGTCACGGCGACCGCGCTGCAAAGCATCACGGACTTTCATCTGAATGGAAATCCAAAACAGATCGAGCCGATTCAGAGCGCGTTGGCGGCGCTGTATCAGGGCGACGGTTTTATCGAAACGGAAGGTACGCAGACGCTGCAGGCGATGCGCGACCTCGCTAAGATCGCCGCGAACACTTACACGCCGGCAAACGGCGCGAACTATCCGAACACGCCGTACGGTAAATCGCTCGCGACGGTCGCGCAACTGATCAAAGCCGGGATGGGAGTGGAGGTCGCGTGCGTTGACATCGGCGGCTGGGATACGCACGTTCAAGAAGGAACGACGACGGACGGTCAAATGCCGAAACTGATTTCGGAATTTGCGAACGGGCTGGCGGCTTTCTACACCGATCTTCAAGATCAAATGCAGCACATCACTCTGGTCACAATGTCGGAATTCGGTCGGCGCGTCCAAGAGAACTCGAGTCACGGGACCGATCACGGTCACGGCAATATGATGCTCGTGATGGGCGGCGGCATCAACGGCGGCAAGGTGTACGCCGAATGGCCCGGTCTAAGCAAGGACAACCTCTACGGTCCGGGCGATCTAGCGATCACCACCGACTTTCGCGATGTGCTGGGCGAGATCGTGCAGAAGCGTTTGCAGAACTCGAACCTTGCCGCCGTGTTTCCGAGCTACACGACGTACAAATTCCGCGGCATCGCGCAGGATAGCACAGCGGCAACTGCTCCCGCGCCGAGCATCCAACTGCCGTTCGGAATCAAGATTCCGCTGGGCGCCGGCAACTAACCCGCTGGGCAGGGGGAATCCCTGCCCCAATTTTTTGGAGATCGCTAATGTTGAAACGAACATCGATCTTGATCCTGGCTGTCGCGCTGTTGCCGATCACTGCTTGTGCGCCGCGGCAAGCCGCCGACCATTTCGCCTCCACGGTCACATCCCAACTCGTTCCCATCGCGCAGCAAGCGCTGGACGCGCTGGCGAGCGCGGCGGTGTCGCCGCCGGTCGACGGCACGCCAACTCCGTCCGGCAGTCCGCGCGCCGCGCGGATCGCGCCGAAGAGCGCATCTCCGCAGCCCATCGCCGCCGCGCCGATCTCGTTAGCGGGCGCGCCGCTGGCATTGTCGAAGACCGTCCATGAGGACATCTATTTCGCGTCGAGCGTGCCCACCGCGTTTCAGCAATCCGTCGTCGCCGATGCCGGGCTGGCGGCGCAAAAGCTGATGCAGGACGAGGGCTGGTCGGGCGCGCCGCCGGTCACCATATTTGTTTTTCCATCGCGCGCGGTGTGGCTGCAAGGCATCGCCCAGATCGGGCAGTTGCCGCAGAGCCAGGTGCAGTTTCAGGCGCAACTCGGCGGCGACGCGTGGGTGACGATCAGCGGCACCGCGCATCCCGGCATTTACATCTATCCGATTCAACAATCATCTTTTGATATGCTGCACATGCTGGCACACGAGTATACGCACGCCGTTCAGCGCCAGGTCGTCACCGATAATACTTTCGTGCCGGACTGGTTTATCGAAGGGATGGCGGAAGCGGAGGGGTGGCGCATCGCGGGGCAGACGAACGCGCGGGCGTACGCGCAAACGCATGACGAGACTTTTGTGTTCGTCCGGGCAGCCCAGCGTCAGCATCGCTTGATTCCGCTGATGAATATCTCGACGCAGCAATCGTGGGAAGCGCACATGGAAAGCCCGCGTGGCGCAACGCTGGAATACGCGGAAGGGCAATTGGCAATCGAGTCGCTTCAGCAGCTCAAAGGCGCGAATACACCAATGAATATCTTGCGATCGACAGTCGCGCTGGGCAGTTTTACCGCGGCATTTCAGCAGACGACCCAAATGTCGATTCCCCAATTTCAAGCCGCGTTCGAATCGTCGCTCAAATAGTCCGCTGCCCTTTAATTTCAACTCGCTCTAGCGAGCCGGCGCGCCACGCCGGCTCGTTTTTGTTTTCCCCTTGCGAATGTTTCGCTTTCCGCATACAATACCACTCAAAGATTGGAGAGATACCATGCAAACTGAGCGAGCATCCTACGCGCCGGTCACGCCGGCGATTGTAGCAGAATTGCAAGCCATCGTCGGGGCAGCGTACGTGATCTTCGGCGAGACCGAGCGGATGGTGGACTACGCGCACGATGAAGTCTCGGGCGCGGAATACGCGCATATGCCGGAAGTGGTCGTCAAGCCGCGCACCGCCGCCGAGATCGCCGCGATCATGCAGCTGGCGAACCGCGCGCGGATTCCGGTCACGCCGCGCGGCGCGGGGTCGGGGCTTTCCGGCGGCGCGGTGCCGGTCTTCGGCGGAATCCTTTTGTCGATCGAGCGGATGAACCGGATCCTGGAGATCGATCGAGCGAATCTGGTGGCGGTCGTGGAGCCAGGCGTCGTGACGAACGCGATCAACGACGCGGTGCAGGAGTACGGACTGTTCTACGCCGGCTATCCGATGAGCGTCGAGATGTGCTTTATCGGCGGCAACGTCGCGGAGAACGCCGGCGGCGGACGCGCGATCAAATACGGCGTCACCAGCCGGTACGTGATGGGCTTGGAAGTGGTGCTGCCGACCGGCGAGATTGTTGAAATGGGCGGCAAGCGCGTCAAGGATGTGACCGGCTACGATATGGTGCATCTCATGGTCGGCTCTGAAGGGACGCTGGGAATATTTACCAAGATCATTCTGCGACTGTCGCCGCAGCCGGTGGCGCGCGCGGTGCTGCTCGTGCCCTTCGCCGACGTCGCGTCCGCGATCGGCGTGGTGCCGCGCATTATGACGCAAGGGCGCATCGTCCCGTCGTCCATTGAATTTATGGACCGCCAAACTGTGGAAACGATTTACGCGTATGTCGGCGAGAAACCGCCGCATCAAGACCTCGGCGCGATGCTGCTGTTGGAAGTCGACGCGTTCAGCCAAGCGCAGGCGGAGGCGGAGTACGCCGCAATCGTCGAGCTATGTCAGGAAAGCGGCGCGCTGGATGTTTTCGTCGGCGACACGCCCGCGAAGATCAAGAAGATGTGGCGTCCGCGCCAGGTCGCGGCGGAGGCGCTCAAAGTCCAATCGGCGTTCCAGAGCGCGGAAGACCTCGTCGTGCCGCTGGCGCAGATTCCGGCATTCGTGCCGGAACTCGAACGGCTCGCGCGCGAGCACAAGGTCATGATGCCGTGCTTTGGTCACGCCGGCGACGGCAACCTTCACGTTCACGTGATGAAAAAACCGGAGATGTCCGAAACGGAGTGGCGGTCTGTGTTACCGCGGGTGCTCGCAGAGGTTTATCGAACCGCGGCGCGGCTGGGCGGCACGATCAGCGGCGAGCACGGCATCGGCTCCAAGCGCGCGCAGTACCTGTCGCTCGTCCTCGATCCGACCATGATTGCGCTGCAAAAGCGGATCAAGCAGGCATTCGATCCGCTGAACATTCTGAACCCGGGGAAGATTTTTCCGGCGTGAGGAAATAGAAAGGGCGAGACAGTGAGTGAGGTATGACTGTCTCGCCTTTGCATTCTTTGTTGCGATGGCTTGAGTAGTCGAACAAAACCGGCTTGCTCAAAGTGGTGGTCTGTCGTCAATGCTTCCCGGATGCGGCGTTGTCGCATCAAGATGAAACTAACCGCGTCGCGCAATGACCACTCTTTGTCGATTTGTTGTTGCAAGAGTGCCAGCCCGGCGCGATGGGTCGCTGATTGTGCGCGTTGAGGTTGACTGTGCCATCTGTATTTCCTCCACCCCCGTTCTACCACAACACGGCAGTTTTTCGCAAGATATTAATTCGCGTATTGCTTGCCAAAGACTCCGAATCAGCATACAATAAATCCAGAGGCAGAAATGGATCTCTTTGAACATCATCGCCGCGAATTGCAAAAATCCGAAGCGCCGCTTGCCGCGCGGATGCGCCCGCGCTCGCTCGACGAGTTTGTGGGGCAGGAGCACGTCGCGGGGCAGGGTAAGCTGCTGCGCCGCGCGATCGAAACGGACAAACTTTTCTCTTCGATCATTCTTTGGGGTCCGCCCGGCACTGGCAAGACCACGCTCGCGATGATCATCGCGAACACGACGAAATCGCATTTTGAAACGATCAGCGCGGTGACCGCCGGTGTTGCCGATATTCGCCGGTTGATTGCGGAGGCGAAGGAGCGACGCGGGATGCAGGGCACGCGCACCATCGTCCTCGTCGACGAAATCCACCGCTTCAACAAGGCGCAGCAGGACGCGCTGTTGCCGCACGTCGAAGACGGCACGATTATCTTGATCGGCGCGACCACCGAGAATCCGTACTTTGAAGTTATCTCCGCGCTCGTCTCGCGCTCGCGCGTGTTTCAGCTCAAGCCGCTGACCGACGAGCAGGTCACCGCGCTCGTACGCCGCGCGCTCGCGGACAAGGAGCGCGGGTACGGCAGCCAGCCGATCGAACTGGGCGATGACGCGCTCGCGCATCTCGTCAATGTCGCCGGCGGCGACGCGCGCGCCGCGCTCAACGCGCTCGAACTCGCGGTCGAGTCGACGCCGGCGGGCGCGGCGGGCACGATCCGCATCGATCTCGCGGTCGCGGAGGAAGCGATCCAGCGGCGCGCGATCCGGTACGATCGTGCCGGCGACGAGCATTACGATACGATCAGCGCGTTCATCAAATCGGTGCGCGGGTCTGACCCGGACGCCGCGCTGTACTGGCTCGCCAAGATGATTTACGCCGGCGAAGACCCCAAGTTCATCATGCGGCGGCTGCTCATCCTCGCGGCGGAAGATATCGGATTGGCGGATCCAAGCGGCATCGTCGTTGCGTCCGCGTGCGCCCGCGCGGTCGAGTGGTGCGGACTGCCGGAGGCGCAGTACCACCTCGCGGAGGCGACGGTGTATCTCGCCACTGCGCCGAAGAGCAACTCACTCGGCGCGTACTTCAAGGCGCTGGCAGAAGTGGAAGCCGAAGGCAAGGTGCAAGTGCCGCCGCATTTGCAGGACGCGTCGCGCGATGGCAAGGCGTTGGGGCACGGCAAGGATTACAAGTACCCGCATGAGTTCCCGGAACACTGGATCGAGCAGCAGTACTTGCCGGACGCGATTCGGGACAAGAAATTCTACGAGCCGGGCGATCAGGGACGCGAGAAGGAGATTGCGGAACAATGGCGGAAGCGGCGGGGCAAGTGACAAATGAACAAAGGACGAATGAACAAATGACAAATGACGAATGAACAAATGACGAATGAACAAATGACAAATGACAAATGAACAAAGGAGTAAAAGATAAATAGGCAAATGAGCAAATGACAAATTCGCAATTTCTGGTTTGCAAATCTGGGATCTGAAATGAGGCGCGATGGGCGAAACGCGGGTCAACTTACAGCATTTGCTTGAGGACATCCGAGACACGTATCCGTTTCCGGCGGAGGAAGCGATCCTGACAGAGCTGGTCGCGAACGCGCTGGACTCGACCGCGACGGAGATTCGTTTTCTCGTCAGCAGCCGCGAGAAATCGTTGACGACGGTGGACAATGGGCGCGGCATGTCCGCGTCTCAATTGGAGCACTACCACGACATCGCCGCGACGACGAAGGTGCGCGGCAAAGGCATCGGCTTTGCCGGCATCGGCGCGAAACTTGCGCTGTTGTTGGCGAAAGAAGTGCTCACCGAAACGCGCGCGGGGCGTTCGTACACCGCGACGCGCTGGCGGCTCGAAAATTCGCAGCGCGCGCCGTGGGAGTTGATCGAGCCGGCGGGCATTCTTGAGAACGCGAAAAGCGGAACCGCGGTCACGCTCGTCTTCGGCGGCGCGTCGCCGCTGCTGGAAGCGAATTACGTCGAAATGATTTTGCAAGCGCACTTTCATCCTCTGCTCGACGAAACCTTTCGCGAGATTTTTGCGTCGTTGTATCCCGGCAACATTCGCTTTTTCGTGAACAACCGCGTGGTGCACGCGCCAGAACTGGCGGAACTCCGTGAGCGCAAGACCTTCGTCGTACGCGCGTCGCTTTCGTCGAATCCGAGCTCGCGCGGCAAGCCGGTGGGCGTCGGCTTTATCGGCCGCAGCGAAGACGAGTTGCCGGAGGCGCAGCGCGGCATCGGCATTTCGGCGTATGGCAAAGTGATCAAGCGCGGCTGGGACTGGATCGGCTTGACGCCGAAAAATCCGGCGCGCTTGAGCGGTATCGTCGAAGTGCCGCCGCTCGTCGAGATTCTGACGACGAACAAGGCGGACTTTCTCAAAGACAGCGGTTCGCTCAAACGGTATTATCGCTATCGCAAAGCGATTCAAGCCGCGCTCGCGCCGATTCTGCGCGCGCTCGGCGAGACGACGCCGGTGCGTGAGCGGCAGGAGCGCGAGGTGCGTCCGCTGGAACGCGAAATGGAGCGCGTGCTCGGAAATATGATCGGCGAGTATCCGGAAATCGCGCCGCTCATCGGTCGCCGCCGGACGAATCAGCCCGGCGTCAATCTTGTCCCGGACGCGGAGGGAACCGAACTGGGCACGCTGACTGAAACGCTGGCGGAGATCGCGCAGCAGCAAGGCGATGCGAACGTCGCGCGTGAAGAGCCAGCAGCGTTTCCGCCGCCCGTGCCGCCCGGTGTTGTGATCGAAGAAAGCGAGAGCGGCGGCGAACCGGCGCGCGCGCGGGAAGGTAAACGCGTCGGGCCCGGTTTGATGATTGGCTATGAAGACACGTCCGAACGCGGCGAGCTGGGGTGGCTGCTGGAAAATACGGTGTGGATCAATCGGGGTCACCCGGCGTACCAGAAAGCGATTGCCGGTGGGCACGAACAGTATCACGTCGTGCTTACCGTCGCGTGGGTATTGCTGGGTCATCTGGACGATCAACATTCCGCGCAACAATTCATCGGCGAGTTTTTGTTTGGCTGGGGCGCGCACAAATAGGAACGCCATGAACGAAAGATTTCCGATTCATATCCATCGCCGCGACGAAAATGGGGCGACGAAATTCTTGGCGACGACCGCGCTCGTCAAGTTGGCAGATTCGCCTGATCGATTGCAGGCGCAGTTGCGCGATCTCGCCGACACGTACGCGCGCGCGGTGGAGGCAGCGCGCCATGAATTGGACGCCGCGCGGCGCGATCCGGGCGAACGCGCGCGCGCGTACTGGCGCGTCGGCAAGGCAGTCCGCAATTTTGAAGCGACGCTCGACGCGACGGGGTTTTACCTTGTGCGCCAGACGGACACGTTCGCGCGCGACCTGGCGGTGCATCCTGGCTCGCTGCGCAAGATTCTCGCGTTTCAGAAAAGATTTCCAGAGGTGGACGCGTTGGATTCTCAGACGGCGTGGATGCGCTACCGCGAGCGACATGATAAATGAGCACCGTCTGCGCCATCGGTCATTCGACGCACCCGCTGGACGAGTTCATCGAAATCTAGCAAGCGCATCGCGTCACCGTTCCTTCGCGCGACTTGCGTAAAGTGCTAGGATCGCGAAGCTCGCGAAACAGCGCGAAAGCCACGAAAGAATATGGCCTCGGTTTTGTAGGGACGTTCAATTGAACGTCCCTACCCGACAAATTCACGCGCGTCGCAATATTCGTGTGGCAATTACAAAGACGTAAGAGGTCGCAATGTCCGAATCTCGGTTCTACCACATTTCTCCTGCCGGAAAACTCATCGGCGTTCCGAGTGTGGCTGAAGCGCTAACGACCGTCAAGGATGGCGGCTTTCTCTGGCTGCATTACGATCAGCCCACGAAAGATGAACTTTCGGCGCTCGTCGATCCTTTGGGACTCCATCCACTCTCGATTGAGGATTGCTTCGATGACAATCAAGTGCCCAAGATCGAGGATTACCCCAAGAACACCTTCATCCTTTTCAACTCCTTTAGCTATGCCAAGGGCAAGCTATCTATCGATGAAGTCGATCTGTTTATCGGCGAAAATTTTCTGGTCACCGTCACCCGCAGCGATCCAAATGATGGACGACTGCTCCACGGCATCGAACAGATCGTGGAACGCGACATTGCGAGCGCGCGCCAGGGACCGGCGTTCCTGATGCACGTCATTCTCGACCACATCGTGGATCACAAATTTGCGGCGATCGAGTTGCTGGAGGATGAACTCGACCAAGCGGAAGAGACGATGCTGGCAGCCGTTTCGAGTTTCAATCCAGCCGAATTGATCCGCTTGCGCCGCGACTTGTTGGCGTTGCGCAAGAGCATTTTTCACGAAAGAGAGATCCTGATCAAGATTTGCCGCAAGGATTGTCCGTTTGTTTCAGACAAGGCGATTTTTCACTATCGCGACATCTCTGACCATCTCGCGAAATTCTTCGAACTGGCTGAGACGTATCGCGACCTGGTCACGAGTCTTATGGAAATGTACCTGTCGCTGTTGAATAACCAAATGACCAAGGTCGCCCAAGAAACGAATGTCACGGTCAGGCGGCTGACGCTCATCACCACGATCTTCATGCCGCTCACCTTGCTGGCGGGCATTGGCGGAATGTCCGAGTGGTCGATGATGACCGGACCGGAGAATTGGAAGATTGCCTATCCGGCTTTTCTGTTGGCGATGCTTCTACTTGGCTTTGCGAATTACTTTATTTTGAAATGGATGGAAAAGCGGCGGCGGAGCCAAGAGCGCGCTTCGCTTGGATAGATCGCGTCATGTCATTTAGAACGAATCCTTTCTCTA